>DATMVU010000642.1:0-21836 GCA_035562875.1 Actinoplanes sp.
GGTGGAGTGCCACACCCGGTCGGCGTGCTGGGCGGCCTCCACCGCGATGTCACAGCCGGTGTTGCCGCCGCCGATCACCAGGACCCGCCGATTCCGCAGCCGGGCCGGATCCTTGTACGCGCTGGAGTGGATCACCTGGCCGAGGAACTCACCGGGGATCTCCGGGGTCACCGGCGCCCAGTTGTGCCCGTTGGCGATCACCACGGCGGCGTAACGCTGCACCCGGGAGGAGCCGCCACCGGTGGACTGGATGGTCACGTCCCAGCGGCCGTCCCCGACCGGGACGATGCCGACGACCTCCATGCCGTACCAGATGTGGTCGCCGAGCCCGAAGTGCTTCGCGTAGCGCTCCAGGTATTCGAGGACCTGCTGATGGTGCGGATAGTCGGGCCAGGTGTCCGGCATCGGGAAGTCGGGGAACTCGGTGAGCGGGCGGGACGACACGAGATGGGTTCCGGCATAGACCGGGCTGCGGTCGTGACGCCAGTTCCAGGCGCCGCCGACCGAGGTCTCCCGCTCGTAGCAGTCGACAGCGAAGCCCTGCTCACGGAGGTTCTTGATAGCGGTCAGGCCGCTGGCGCCGGCGCCGACGACGCAGACGGCGTCACCACGGTCACCGAGGTCCGGGGAGTCTTGCACCCGGCGATCCTTGCAGACGGCGCGCCTAGGAGGAAGGGAGCAAAAGGTCCACCACGATCGGTAAATGATCACTCGCTACGCGTGCCCGGCCGGTCGAGATGATCTCGTGACGTTCGATGGACACGTCCGGGCTGACAAAAAGCCCGTCGATACGCCGGCTGGGCGCCGAAGCCGGGAACGTCGGCACGTCCTCCGATGATCCGGTCAGCCCGTCCTCGATCATCCGCCAGGCACTCCCACCCGGCCCCTCGTTCAGGTCGGCGGCCACGATCAGCGGGCCCTTGACCGCGTCCAGCTCCGACTTCCACAAGGCCGCCTGCGACGGCCGCTCCGCCGCATCGGTCGCCAGATGCGAACCGGACACCGTGAACCGGGCACCGCGCACCTCACCCTCGGCGAACGCGGCACCCCGCATGTGCCGGCCCGGCGTCAGCGGGTACCGCAGGCACCAGGACCGCCGCACCCGCACCCGCAGGCTCACCAGCAGCAGATTGCCCAGCGACGGCAGGCCGCCCTCGGCCACCACCAGATCCGTCTCCGACGCCAGATGCGCACACTTCTGCCGCCACCGGAACCGGCGCGGCGCCTCCTGCACGACCAGGACGTCCGGGGCCAGCTCACGGACCAGGCCGGTCAGCGCGGCCCGGTCGTCCCGCAGACCGTGCACGTTCCAGCTGACCACCCGCAGTGCGACCCCGGACATCCTGTCGTACGCCTCAGATCGCCGCGCGCGCCAGGTCGGCAGCGCCCACCACACCGGCGTCGTTACCCGTCGACGCCGCGTGGATCTCCGCCACCGGGAACCGGTTCCGGTTCGCCAGCTGCTCGCGGTACGCCCGCTCGACCGGGCCCATCAGCAGCGGCCCCGCGTCGATCACACCACCGCCGATCACCATGACGTCCGGGTCCAGGCTCTGCGCGAGATCCGCCATCGCCACCCCCAGCCAGTAGCCGACCTGGGCGAACGCGTCCATCGCGACACCGTCACCGGACCGCGCCGCCTCGGTGATCTGCCGGCCGGTGATGGCCAGCGCGTCCCCGCCGGCCAGTTCCAGGAGCTTCGCCGCCCGCTCCGGCTCCTGCCGCGCGCCGGCCCGGCCGAACCGGACCAGGGCACTGCCGCTGGCGTACTGCTCCAGACAGCCGAGCCGGCCGCACCCGCACGGATGCCCGTCCGGAACCGACTGGATGTGGCCCAGCTCGGCGGCGATACCGTGCGCGCCGTGCCACAGCTTGCCGTTGATCACGACGGCGCCGCCGATCCCGGTCCCCGCGGTGATCATCACCATCGAGTCGGCGTTCCGCGCCACCCCGAACCGGAACTCGGCCCAGCCGGCCACGTTCGCGTCGTTGTCCAGCACCACCGGCAGACCGGTCGCCTTGCTCACGTACGCCTGCAACGGCTCGTCCCGCCACGCCAGGTTCGGCGCGAACAGCACCGTCGAACCGGTCACGTCGATCCACGCGGCAGCACCGATCCCGATCGCCGTCGCCTGCGGGTACTGCGCCGCCAGCTCGGCCGCCACCTCGACGATCGTGTCCCGGGTGCCGGCCTGGTCGTCGGCCGGAGTCGGCCGGCGGTTCGACGCCAGCACCGTTCCGTGCTCGTCGACCACACCACCGGCGACCTTGGTGCCGCCCACGTCGATTCCGATGGTCAGCGTCACGCTGCCCGTCCCCTCTGCAAACAGTTCACACCACGCCACCGGGACGGGCGCCGTCGCCGGGCCCCGGCTCGCGGTCCTCGGGCGCCGAGGCACCCCGCACATGATCCACGCTACGGGTCCGGCCGGAGCCGTCACCCTCCGCCTCCGGCACGTCCCCCACCGGATCCACCGGGACCACGGATTCCTCCGCCGGCTCGGCGGGGGCCACCGACTGCTCCGTCGGCTCGGCCGGGGACACCGGCTGCCGTGCTGCCACGGGATCCCCGGGCAGCGGCAGTTCAACCGGCACCACGGAGTCCTCGGCGACCGGGGCTTCCGCCGCGACCACCGTTTCCGTCGCGACCGGGGATTCCGCCGCGACCACAGTTTCCGTCGTGACCACAGCTTCCGTCACGACCAGGGCTTGTTTGGTGACCAGGGGTTCCGCCGGTGTCACGGGCTCGGCAGTCGCCATGGCCCACACGTCACCGCGTGCCGTCCGGGCGGACGACGAGCGGGCGGAACCGGTGAAGACGTCCGGAGCCGATGATGCGGGGCCGGTACCCGTACCGCCATGGTCGGAAGTCCCGGCCGCCCGGGCCGCCTTGGCCAGTTCGACAGCCCTGGCCACCGCCTGCTCCGCGGCCACCGCGCGGGCCCGGGCCGCCGCCGCGGCCTCCCGCGCGCGTTCCCGCTCGGCCTCCATCGCCAGGGCGCGAGCCTCCCGCGCCCTCTCCGCCTCGGCCTCGACCCGCCGCGCGTCGTCGGCACTGGCCGCACCCCACGGGTCGGCATCCGCGACCGGTTCCGGGCGGGCCGGGTGGTCCGGGCGGGCCGGTTCCGGGCGGGAAGCCGCAGCACCCGGTGAGCCCGCCGGAGATCGTGTCGCCGCGGCCCAGGTCTGGTCCGGTGTGGGGGTGGGCTTGGGGCGGGGGGCCGGCGGCCGGGACGGTGGGGTGGTCATCGAGGAGAAGGCGCGCATCAGCCCGGCCACCCCGCTGGCGATCTCACCCGCGCTGGTGGCGAGCCGTTCGGCGGTCTCCGGGCTGGGGTCACGGACGGCGGCGATGGCCTTGCAGACCGGGCAGACGCAGCACTCGGCGCTGCCGGTGGACCATCCGCCGGTGGCGGCTCGCACCCCGGCCTTGACCCCGGCGGTGGCTGCGGCACTCGCACCGGCCGCGGCAGCCTGCGCACCGAGGTTGCCGAGCAGCCCCAGCACCGACTCGCCGAGCTGCCCGAGGCTGTCCGCGGCCGAACCCGCCGCAGACTCGAAGGAGCCGGGCACCGAATCCGCGGAGCCGGAGGAACCGGACCGCGAACCGGACGAGCTGGACTGCGAACCGGACTGCGGGCCGGACGAGCTGGCCTGCGAACCGGACTGCGGGCCTGGCGAACCGGATGAATCAGGCGATCCGCCGGACGCGGAGCCCGGCGAAGGGGAATCGGGTGAGTCGAAGAACGAACCGGCTGACGCCCTGGCGAGGACCGCCGCGACCAGTCGTTCCGCTTCCTCCCGTGCTGTCCCGGGCATCCGCACTCCCCCCTGGCTCGCGGCTCAGGCCGCGGGCTGGCTCTCGACGCGGCGCTTCAGCTCCTTCAGCGCCGTATCCATGATCATCTTCTCCGCCTTGCGACGGAACATCCCGAGCATCCCGATCGCGAGGTCCACCGCAAGGGTGTACGTCACGGTGGTGCCGCCGTCGGCGTTCGCCACCAGGTCGTACGACCCCTCCTGGGAGCGTTGCGTCTTCGACGGCTCGGCCAGGGTCCACTCGATCCGGGACAGGTCGTCGGCGTACGCGTACTCCAACGTGTACTCGTCGACCAGCACCGTGGCGTCGATCTGGAAGCGCACCCGGGCGGCGAAACCGTCCTCGTACTCCTCGGTGATCTCCGCCTTCTTGATCGACTCGGCCCACTCCGGGTACGCCGCGAAGTCGCAGATCACCGCGGCCACCCGGGCCAGGGGCGCATGGACCTGAATCGACTGTGTCGAGGTGTCCGCCATGCACCGGAGGCTACCTGCCGGAGGCATCCCCGGGCCGCACCGGGGCGTGCACACCCGAGCCGATACCGGCCGGTGCGGATACCATCCGTGACGTGCCAGCCCTCGTCAGTGGTCCCGCGCGGATCCGCCCGGCCGAAGCAGCGGCCCGCGCCGTCATGCTCCTGCTGGTCGCCGCACTCACCTTCACCGCCACCGGAGATCCGGTCCAGCTCGGCTGGATCGCTCTGCTGGCGGTCGCCGCGGTGCCCAGTTTCGTGGCCCGCGGGCATGCCGTCCTGGCGCCGCTGGGCCGGGCCGCCGAGGTGGTGGTGACCTGTCTGGCGGCCGGCTGGATCGCGGCTGCCGCGCAGGTCGCGGACCGGGTGGACGCCGGGTTCGGCGCGGAGGCGGTGCTGCCCTACCTGTCGGTGCCGCTGCTCACCGCGGCGTTGCGCCGGCGGCCGTCCGAGGGGGTCGGGCTGCTCGGCCTGGCCGCTGTCGCGATGGCCGCGGGCGGTGCCCTGGCCGGGCCGGGCGAGCCGCTGAGCCAGCCGGGTTATCTGGCCGCCTGCGGGCAGTGGCTGGTGCTCGGCGCGATCATCACGTTCGCCGCCGAGACGATGCGCCAGTTGCTGCAGCCGCCGGACCCGACGCCGCAGCCGTACGCGGAGGCCACCCGGCTGTTGACCCAGCTGCGCAGTGTGGCCCGGTCGCTGCCGGGAGCGACGCTGGACCCGGGTGGCATCTCCGAGCATCTGCTGGAGGAGTTGCGCGCGGTGGCGCCGGGGCACCGGGCGGCGGTGCTGTCGGCGAGCGGCGGCGGCCGGCTGGTGGTGCTGGCGCAGACCGGCGCGGAGCGGGTCGACTGGGAGACGACGCTCGACGCCGACTCCGGGATCGCGGACGCCTGGGCGACGCAGCAGCCGCAGACCGCCAGCCGGTCGCAGGCGCGCAGCCACCACGGCGGTGACGTGTCCTCGCTGGTGGTGCCGCTGGTCGCCGGGGTCCGCACGATCGGCCTGGTGATCCTGGAGACGGACGAGTCGGGGGCGTACCCGTTCTCGGTGGTGAGCGAGGTGACCGAGGTGACCGGCCCGGCGTCGCTGCGGCTGGAGGCCGCCCTGCTCTTCGACGACGTCCGGTCGCTGGCGACGAACGAGGAGCGGCAGCGCCTGGCCCGGGAGATCCACGACGGGGTGGCGCAGGAACTGGTGATGGTCGGCTACGGCATCGACAACGCGCAGGCGACCCTGCCGGAGGGTGCCGAGGAGACCGCCGAGGAGTTGCGCTCGCTGCGGGCCGAGGTGACCCGGGTGATCACCGAGCTGCGGCTGAGCCTGTTCGAGCTGCGGTCCGAGGTCGATCGCAACGGCGGTCTGGCCCCGGCGATCGCGGAGTACGCGCGGACCCTGGGCACGAGTGCCGGCCTGCGGGTGCACTTCACCTTCGACGAGTCGACGGCCCGGCTGCCGGCGGCGACCGAGGCGGAGCTGCTGCGGATCGCACAGGAGGCGATCACCAACGCGCGCAAACACGCGGGGGCGTCGAACCTGTGGGTGACGTGCACGGTGGATCCGCCGTACGCGCAGATCGAAGTTTCCGACGACGGCAAGGGGTTCGCGGACACCCGCCCCGACGGACGCTACGGTCTTACCATCATGGCGGAACGCGCCGAACGCATCCGAGGCCGTCTCGAGATCACTCCGCGACACCCGAGCGGGACAACCGTCGCTGTAGTGCTCGGAACTCCGCCGCGGCGCGATAGCGTGCGAGATGGCGTTTCAGTTCCAGAAGGGGAGTAACCCGAGCATGTCGACCAGTCCGGCGCCGACGACGCGCACCAAGGTCCTCCTTGTCGACGATCACGACCTGATTCGTAAGGGGCTGCGACACGCATTCGAGCGCGACCGCCAGTTCGAGGTCGTCGGCGAGGCCGCCACGGCGGCGGAGGCGGTGCGCCAGGCCGGCGCCCTGCAGCCCGATGTCGTGATCATGGACCTCCGCCTGCCCGACGGCAGTGGCCTGGAGGCCACCCGCGCGCTGCGCAAGAACAACGCGAACATGGGCATCGTGGTCCTGACCATGTATGCCGGCGATGACCAGCTCTTCGGTGCTCTCGAGGCCGGGGCCAGCGCGTTCGTCCCGAAGACCGCCCCGGCGGACGAGGTGGTGGCCGCCGCCCGGCACGCCGCGTCGGCGCCGAGCGCGTTCACCGCGGCCGATCTGGCCGAGGCGATGAAGCGGCGGCTCGCACCGTCCGGCCCGCAGCTGTCGCCGCGTGAGGGTCAGGTGCTCCGCCTGCTCGCCGACGGCATGAGTGTGGCCGGGATCGCCAAGCAGCTCTTCGTCTCGGAGTCGACGGCGAAGACCCACATCTCGAAGCTGTACGAGAAGCTGGGTGCCGCGAACCGGGCGCAGGCGCTGATGACTGCGCTGCGACTGGGTCTGCTGGAAGCGCCCGACGCGCCGAAGTTCTAGGCCCGAAGACGTGTGGTGATTTCGGGTTCGGCACGTACTCGAACTCACCACACGCCGACCGAACTAGACATTACGGACAGATTCGGCGTTTCTGTCTTTGAGGCGCCGAATCAAGATATAGGCCTCGCAGCCCAGGCAGAGCCCGAAGGCTGCGTTGAGGAACGCGGCGAGCAGCCCGCAGGCCGCCGCGACGATGCCGACCGCACCGATCCCGCCGAGATAGCCGGCGGCGGACACGGCCAGGAACGTGAACCCGACGAGCTGGGCGAACCGCACGGGGGCGGCGGGCTCACGCTCGGCGGGCGGCCCGATCCGGGGCCGGATCAAGATCCGGAAGATCAGCGGGTACGGCCCGAGGCTCGGCCTCCAGGCGGTGACCGCGAAGACGACCGCCTGAGCGAGAGCCAGCCAGCCGGATCCGGTGGCCAGCACGAGGGCGATGACGACGGTGGTGAGCGCGGCGGCGAAGCGCTGGCCGCGCGGATCGAGTTCCATGTCGCCCATTATTCCTCCAGGGAAAGTAGGATTTTCCGCAGGAGCCCGTTGAGCTGCGCCAACTCGTCACCGTCGAGTGCCGCGAGTGCCCGCTGGTCGATGGCCATGCCCTTGAAGATGTATTTGCTCCACATCTCCCGCCCCAGCGCGGTCGGCCGGACGATCACCCGCCGCCGGTCGGTGGCGTCCATCTGCCGGGTGATCAGCCCGGCCTCGTCGAGCCGGTCGAGGCGGCTGGTCATCGCCGCCCGGGTCACGTTCGCCGCCTCGGCCAGCTGCGCCGGGGTCGCCTCGGTCGGCCAGGGCTGCACCATCAGCACGTGCAGGGTCTTGTAGTCCTGCACGGTGAAGCCCTCGGTGAAGATCGACAGGTCGGCCCGGTCGATCCAGCGCTGGATGAACTTCATCCGCACCAGGGCGCCCTCGACCTCGGGCGCGAAGGCCGGTTCGCTCTTCCAGAACCCGGCCCACCGGGCCACGTGCTGATCCACGCTGTCTTCCATGAACCAAGTCTGCCACCCCTCTGACTATTCGATTGCTGATAGTTAGACGATGAACTACCGTCTCCGCTCATGACACGCGACTTCCGGCTGCTCGCCGCCGGCATGGGCCTCTCCTGGGCCGGCAACGCCTTCCAGACCGTGGCGCTCGCCGTCGCCGTGTTCACCACCGGCGGCGGTGCCCGTGACCTGGGCCTGGTCATGGCGACGAACATCCTCACGCTGCTGTTCGGCACCCTGTTCGGCGGCATCTGGGCGGACCGGCTGCAACCCCAGCGGGTCATGGTCGTCTCCGACCTGATCCGCTTCGCCGCCACCGCCGGGATCGCCGCCATGTTCACCACCGGCGGCTACCACCTGGCCCTGCTCTGCACCCTCACCGTCGTCTCGGCCGGCGCCGGCAGCTTCTTCAACCCGGCTCTCAGCGCGCTGAAACCGCTGCTGGTCGCGGCCGAGGACCGGCAGAAGGCGAACGCCACCCTGAGCCTGCTCCAGTCGATGTGCGGCGTGGCCGGGCCGGCGACGGCGGGCATCACCGTCGCCGCCTTCGGCGCGCCCACCGGTTTCACCGTCAACGCGGTCAGCTTCCTGGGTTCCCTGGCCGCGGTCGTCTTCATCCGGGTACGGGCGCCGCGTGGCCCCCGATCCTCCACCCTGCACGAACTGCGGGCCGGATGGTCCGAGATCCGCAGTCGCAACTGGCTCCTCGCCAACCTGCTCGGCGCCAGCACGTACCACGTCGCCAACGGTGTCATCCTGGTCCTGGTGCAGATGGTCGCGCTCGAGCGGCTCGGCGGCCCGCACGCGATCGGCTGGATCGCCGCCGCCGAGGGCCTGGGCGGGGTGATCGGCTCGGCGATCGGGATGCGGTTGCGACCGCGGCGGCTGCTCCTCGCCGGGCTGCTGACACTGCCGCTGATGTCGGTGTGGGCGTTCGCGTACGTCTGGCCCGGCACCCTGGCCGCCGTCATGATCGGCGCGGTGATCGGCTACGCCGGCCTGCTCTTCTACGACGTCGCCTGGGACACGTCACTGCAGGAGAACGTCCCGCACCGGGTGCTCGGCCGGGTCAGCTCCTGGGACTACCTGACGTCCTTCGTGGCCATGCCGATCGGCAACGCCCTGGCCGGCCCACTCGACGACCGGTTCGGCACCGACCGGGTCCTGACCGTCTGCGCATGCGTCCTGCTGGCGGCGAGCGTCTCGATGCTGGCGGTGCCGGCCTGCCGCCGACTGATCCGAACCGGTCAGCCGGCCCCGGACCCGCTGACCCCGCACCTCGACCCGGTCACCGCCACCCTGCCCGTCGACCCGATGCCGGGCCCGATCGCCGCGCAGAGGGATCTCGCCGCGGAGAAGGATTAGGGCGGAGGGGATCAGGAGGGCAGCAGGTCCGCCAGCGCGGCGATCAGGTGCGGCTTGGTCGGCACCCCTGTCGCGCGGCGGACCTCACGGCCGTCGGCGTTCAGGATCAACAACGTGGGGGTACGCCAGATCCCCAGCTCGCGGACCTCGTCGAGGTGACTCTCCGCGTCCACTTCGACGTGCCGCACCCCGGGCAGCAGCTCGGCCACCTCGGCACTGACCCGCCGCACCGCCCGGCAGGGAGCGCAGAACGCGGTGGAGAACTGGAGCAGTGTCGCGGGCGCGGGCTCCACTCCGAGCCGTTCCAGCAGGCGCGCGTCGATGGGCGTACCGTCAATCATGTCTTGATCTTGACTCGAAGAAGTGGCCACTGCCAGGCGACCGTCGGACCGCCGCCGCCAGAGGCCCACCCCCACTCCGGCCACCAGCACCGCACCCACCGCACCTATCCCCACCGGATCCATGGGAACACTGTGACATGCGGTCAGGCCGACTGGTAGGCGCTGGCCTGCAACGTGAACAACTGCGCATACAGCCCACCGGCAGCCATCAGCTCGGCGTGCTCCCCCTCCTCGACCACCGCCCCGTGATCCAGGACGTAGATCCGGTCCGCCTCCCGCACGCTCGCCATCCGGTGCGTGATCAGCACCACGGTCCGCCCGGCGGCCAGATCCCGCAGCCGCTGGTAGACCTCGTGCTCGGCCCGCGCGTCCAGGTTGGCGGTCGGCTCGTCGCAGATCAGCAGCGGCGCGTCCCGGTGGAAGGCCCGGCTGACCGCGAGCCGCTGCCACTGCCCGCCGGACAGGTCGGCACCGTCGGTGAAGTGCCGGGACAGCAGCGTCTCGTACTGCCGGGGCAGCTCGGTCACGAACTCGTGGGCGTCACCGGCCCGGGCCGACTCCCGCACCTGCTCCAGGGTGACCGGCCGGTCGTGGCGGCCGATCGCGATGTTCAGCCGGGCCGACAGCGGCCACCGGGTGGGTTCCTGCATCACCACGGCCACCCGCTCCCGCACCGTCTCCGGATCGAAATCGGACGCGTCCGCACCGTCCCAGGTCACCGTGCCGTGCTGCGGCCGGTACAGCCCGGCCAGCAACGCCGCCAGTGTCGACTTGCCGGAGCCGTTCTCCCCCACCAGCGCGATGATCTGCCCGCGGCGCAGGGTCAGGCTGACGTCGGCGACGGCCGGTTTCTCCGCGTCCGGATAGCTGAAGGTCACGTGGTCGAGGCGGATCTCGGCGAATCCGTCCGGCGCCCGGCCCCCAGGCGGCTCGGCACGGGCCAGCGACAGCGCACAGAAACCCTGGAAGTCGGCGAAGTAGAGGCCCTGCTCGTAGATCCGGTTGACGGTGAACGCCAGCTCGGTCAGCTTCCCGATACCCATGTTGATCGCGTAGGCGGCGGCACCCGCGGCGGCCAGCGCCATCCGGCCGGTCCAGAGCAGCCAGAACAGCATCGCGTACGCCAGCCCGGTCGCCAGCCCGCTCAGCGCCTGCCCCACCAGGTTGGTCCGGACCACCCGGCCGATCATCCGGATCTGTTCCCGGGTGGCGATCCGCATCAGCCGCCCGGCCTCGGTGAGCAGGAACCGCCGGATGGTGAAGGCCCGCAGCTCAGCGGCCGGTTCGCGAGCCGCCAGCAGATGGCTGAGCATCCGCTCCCGACGCCACACCGCGATCAGCCGCAGCCGGCTGCGATAGCCGAGACGGGCCGCCCGGGCCGCCGCCCAGCCGGTCGGCAGCACCGCCAGGACCAGCAACGGCAGCAGCGCCGGATGCAGCACCGCCAGCACCCCGGCCGCCGCGATCAACCCGACCAGGTGGGTGAGCAGGTCGATGCCCTGATCCACCATCTGCTGGACGGCGAACGTCCCACGGTCCCGGGCCCGCTCCATGGCGTCCCGCCAGCCCGGATCGTCGAACGTCACCAGATCCACCCGGGTGGTCAGATCCATCAGCTGCATCTCGGCGGCCTCGGACACCATCGGCGACAGCCGGCCGTGCGCCACCGTCGCCGCCGACTGCAGCAGACCACGAACGGCAAGGGCCAGGACCAACAGGGCCAGCGACGGTACGGCGGCCCGCACCCGCTCCGGGGTCGGCCCGGCCCGCAGCAGCCCGTCCAGCACCCCGACCACACTGATCAGCCCCACCGCGGCGGCGACCCCGGCAGCGAGCTGCGACACCAGCACCGCTGACGCGGTCCTCGGACTGGCCCGCCAGGCGAGCCGCCACGCCTCCAGCAACAGTCCCGGCAGCCGCCGCGCCATCTGCAGGACCCCGGCGGTACCCGTCTCCTCGTTGCTGATCAGCCAATAGGGAAGCGCCAGTTCCCCGTCCTGTTCGGCGAGCATCCCCTCGGGCGTGACCGCCTCGTCGTCCCCAGCCTCAGGCATACCTCTTGTTCTATGTGCTGCGGGCCCCCCTCGATCCCGGATGGATCCGGGAACGGGTCACTCACTCATGCACTCAGCATCTCGGTCAGGCGGGCGGCCTGGGTCTCCCAGCGCCACTCCCGCTCCACCCAGGCCCGACCGGCCTCACCCATCGTCTTCGCCGTGACCGGGTCGGCGAGCAGCTCGGCGATCCGGGCCGCGATGGCGGGCACGTCACTGCCGCCGACCACGTGACCGGTCTCGCCCTCGCGGACCGCGTCCGGTGCCCCGCCGGAGTCGCCGCCCACCACCGGCAGGCCGGTCGCGGACGCCTCCAGGTAGACGATGCCGAGGCCCTCCACGTCGAGACCGGCAGCCCGGGTCCGGCAGGGCATCGCGTAGACGTCCCCGGCCGCGTAGTGGTCGGGGAGCTCCGCCCACGGCACCGAGCCGGTGAACACCACGTCGGCCTCGACGTTGTTCTCCCGGGCCAGCCGCTCCAGGGTCTTCCGGTAGGGGCCACCGCTGACCAGCAGCAACGCTGCCCCGGGCACCCGCCGGCGGATCTCCGGCAGGGCCCGGATCAGCATGTCCTGCCCCTTGCGCGGCACCAGCCGGGAGACGCAGACGACCACCGGCCGGCCGGTCAGACCGTGCCGGGCCCGGACCGCGGACCCGTCCACCCCGGGATGGAACTTGTCCACGTCCACCCCGGGTGCCAGCCGTTTCAGCTCGGTCCGCCCGTGCAGCGCCCGGTCCAGCCGGGTCCGCTGGTACTCCCCCAGGTAGGTGAGCACGTCGGTGCCGTCGGCGATCCGGCGCAGCGCGGTGCGGGCGCCGGGCAGCGCGGCCCAGCCGATCTCGTGCCCGTGGGTGATGCCGACCGCCCGCCGGATCCCGGCGTTACGGCGCAGCCCGTGAGCGAGCAGCCCGAGCGGGGCAGCGGCGCCGAACAGGACGCTGTCGCAGCCCTCGGCCCGCGCGATCTCGGCGGCCCGGCGGGCGACGGCCGGGGTCGGCAGCAGCATCCCGGTCTTCTCCCGGATCACCGGGAACGGCTGCTCCGCGTCGAACGCGGCGGCACCGCGCCAGGTCGACGAGTAGACGATCATCGAGTCCTGCGGCTGGCGGACCGCCAGGTTGTGCACGAACTGCTGGATCCCGCCGGGCCGGGGCGGGAAGTCGTTGGTGACCAGCAGGGTCCGGCCCATCAGCGGTCGCCCCGGGCCCAGGCGCGGGCGGCGGCCATCCGCTGCACTGTCGACGGATGCGAGGCGAACATGGTGTGCTCCCAGGCTGGCGGGTCGGGGTCGGAGAGGTTGACGGTACCGAGGCGGCGCTGCATCGCCTCGAAGGTCTGCGGGTCGCCGGTGAGGGCGAGGGCGTGCGTGTCGGCGCGGGCCTCGACCCGGCGCGACACCCAGGCCTGGGCCGGACCGGTGACCAGCCCGGCCACCGTGGTCACGGCCAGCAGCAGGCCGATCGCCCGGGGCTCGGCGATCGAATCCACACCGGCCAGGTCGAGCAGCCACCGCCAGGAGCCGAGCAGGTAGAGGAAGACCACGGCCAGCGCCGCGCCGAGAGCCCCGAGGACGGTCGCGGTGAACACGTCACCGTCCTTGGCGTGGCCCAGCTCGTGCGCGGCCACCGACACCACCTCGTCCGGGGTGGCCTCGGTCAGCAGGGTGTCGTAGACGACGATCCGCCGGGTCGGGCCGAGCCCGGAGACGTAGGCGTTCACCGCGCGGGTACGCCGGGACGCGTCGGCGACCAGCACGTCCCGCACCGGCACCCCGTCCCGGGCGGCCAGCTCCAGCAGCTCGGTCCGCAGTGGGCCGTCCGCCATCGGGGTGAACCTGTTGAAGACCGGCTCGACCAGCACCGGCAGCACGAACGAGAGCAGCACCACCAGCCCGGCGGCCCCGGCCGCGCCGAACGCCCACCACCAGCGTGGCGCGACGTGGGTGACGGTGAAGAACCCGGCCAGCACGAGCCCGCCGAGCACCGCACCGACGGCGAGCGACTTCAGCAGGTCGACCGACCAGCCGCCCCAGGTCTGGGTGGACAGGCCGTACCGGGCCACCACGGTGTGCCGCCACGCCGCGAGCGGCAGGGTGAGCAGTTCGGTGAGGACCACGATCAGCAGGCCACCGAGGACGGCCCGGGCCAGCCAGTGGTCGCCGAACGGCCGGCCGGCCAGTTCGACCAGGCGGGACCCGAGCGGGGTCAACCCGAGCAGCAGCGCGACGACCAGGCCGAGGACCAGACCCGCGTACCGCCCGGGACGCAGCTCGGCGTGGAACGCCCGGCCCCGGTCCACCTTGCCGGCGGGCATCGTCTGCAGAGCGGCGAGCTGGTCGGCGCGCGGCGCCGGAGCCCGGTGGCGGGGCACCGTCACGAACGCGACGACGGCCAGCGCCACCAGCAGCACCACGAACGCGCCGGCCGCCCAGAGCCTCGGCGTCACGAACGCGACAGCCGGCGCAGCAGGGAGTCCGCCCCCATCGGGTAGGCACCGTGCCGCCGCACCCCGTCGGCCACCTCACGGTCCGAGGAGACCACCACTATCGGGCGGCCCGGCGGCTCGGCCCGCACCAGCCGGCGGATCAGCTCGTCGGCGGTCATGCCCTTGCGGGAGAACAGCACCCGCACACCGCGCGGGGCCGGTGGCAGGCCGTGCACCCGCTCGGCGCCGTCGAAGACCACTGTCACCTCGTCACCGGTCTGCGCGGCGATCCCGCCGAGGCCGGTGATCAGGCGTTTGCGCTGCTGCTCCAGGGACATGTCGTTGAAGCCGCGCTTGGTCACGTTGTAACCGTCCACCACCAGGTGCGCCCGGGGCAGGGCGAGGAGCTGGTCCAGCCGGCCCGGGTCGTCGGTGTCCTGGGCGCGGGCGGTGGACCGCTCGGGGGCGCCGGGCCGCTCGGCCGAGACGTCCGCCACGAAGTCGGCGGGCAGTTTGTCGGCCGGGTTGAGCGCCAGCTCCCGTTTCAGGCCGGTGGCTGCCTGGTTGATGGTCTCCAGCAGCAGCCAGAGGCGGGCGTCGTCGACCGACCGGGCGTCCTTGGCAGCCTGTTTGCCGGTGGCTGCGGCGGCCTCGGCGTCGGCGAGACGGGACTTCAGCCGCCGTACCTCCGCGTCATGCTCCTGGGTGATGTTCTTGGCCCGGCCCTTCTCGGTGGCCAGCAGGTCGGCGGCGCGTTTCTGGGCGGCCTGCGCCTCGCGCAGCCCCTTGGCCGTGGTGCGGGCCTCCTCGCGGAGCTGGCCCATCTCCTCCCGGACCCGGGCCAGCTCGTCACGCAGTTTCTCGGCCTCGACCCGGGCGACGGCCCGGTCGTGCTCGGCCCGGGTGGCCCGCTGCTCGGCGGCCCGCACCTGGGCGGTGACGGCTGCGGTGTCGGCCTCGGCCCGGACCGCCTCGCCGGCCGCGCCGATCAGCTCGCGCCAGCCGTCCGGCCGGGCCAGGTAGGCGAGCGCCGCCACCTCGACCGGGTCGGCCGCAGCCGGGGCGACCCCGCTGGTCACGGCGGCGCCGAGGTCACCGGCGTCGGTGACGATCCGGGCGCCGATCCGCTGCCGGAACAGCGGGTCGGCGACGAGCTGGGCGGCGATGTCCCGGCCACCGAGGCGGGCCCGCCGGTTGGGTGCGAACCGGGCGACCCGCCGCAGGACCACCGGCATCTCGTCGGCGGGCATGCCGGGCAGGGCGGCGGCGGCCAGGGCGGTGATCCGCTGCCGGACCGCCTCCGGCAACACCGGTTCGGGTGAGATATCCGTTTCGAGTGACAAACCGGACTCGAGGGCGAGGTCCGCAGCCTCCGGAACCGCCTCCTCCGCGGGGCGGTCATCTGGGTTCAGCAGTGCGGACATCCACCCATTCTCACACCGTGCACCGGGGATTGCCCCAGTGGAGCAAGTGATCTTTTCCCGCCCCGGCCTCGGTTTCTGTCATACCCCGGCTCTATCGTTGCGGCCCGTGAGTCAACCCGCCTACGTCCAGGGCACTCTGGACACGCTGCTGGCCGCCGACGGAACGGCCGGGCCGGCCGCCCGCTCCCTGGCGGACACCACGTTCGTGGTGCTCGACCTGGAGACCACCGGCGGTGCCCCGGACGGCGGCGGGATCACCGAGATCGGGGCGGTCAAGGTGCACGCCGGGGAGCAGCTCGGCGAGTTCGCCACCCTGGTCAACCCGGGTGAGCCGGTGCCGCCGTTCATCACCGTGCTGACCGGCATCACCGAGGCGATGCTGCGGCCCGCCCCACCGATCGAGGCGGTGCTGCCGGCGCTGCTGGAGTTCCTGCGCGGTGCGGTGCTGGTCGCCCACAACGCGCCGTATGACGTCGGGTTCCTCAAGGCGGCCTGCGCCCGGCACGGCTATCCGTGGCCGAACCCGCGAGTGCTGGACACCGCGGCGCTGGCCCGGCGGGCGCTCACCAAGGACGAGGTGCCCAACCGCAAGCTCGGCACCCTCGCCCAGTTCTTCCGATCCCCGGTGCAGCCCAACCACCGGGCCCTCGACGACGCGAAGGCCACCGTCGACGTGCTGCACGGGCTGATCGAGCGGCTCGGCAGCTTCAAGGTGCACACCCTCGGCGACGCGATCGAGTTCGCCAAGGCGGTCACCCCGGCTCAGCGCCGGCAGCGGCACCTGGCCGACGGGCTGCCGCACGTGCCGGGTGTCTACATCTTCCGGGCCGCCGACGACCGGCCGCTCTACGTGGGCAAGTCCAAGGACGTGGCGACCCGGGTCCGCGGCTACTTCACCGCCGGCGAGAAGCGGGCCCGGATGTCGGAGATGCTGACCGCGGCGACCCGGGTGGAGGCGGTGGAGTGCGCCCACGACCTGGAGGCCGAGGTGCGCGAACTGCGGCTGATCGCCGCGCACGCCCCGCCGTACAACCGCAGGTCGAAGTTTCCGGAGAGGATCGTCTGGCTGAAGCTGACCGCGGAGGTCTACCCCCGGCTGTCCGTGGTCCGGCGGCTCGCCGACGACGGAGCCACCTACCTCGGCCCGTTCTCGTCACGGCGGACCGCGGAACTGGCAGCGGCCGGCGTCTACGACGCAGTGCCGCTGCGGCAGTGCAACCACAGACTCTCGCTGCGCTCGAAGACGCCGGCGTGCGCGCTGGCCGAGCTGGGCCGGTGCCCGGCGCCGTGCGCGCACGAGATAACCCCGGAGGACTATGACGTACGGGCGGCGCTCCCGTTCCGGACCGCGACCTCGGGAGACCCGGGCCCGGTGATCGAGGCGATCCTGGAGCGCATCGACACGCTGTCGGAGAAGCAGCGCTACGAGGAGGCGGCGATCGTCAGGTCCCGGCTGACCGCCCTGCTCCGGGCGCTGATCCGGATGCAGAGACTGGATGCGCTGACCCGGCTGCCGGAGCTGGTGGCGGCCCGTCGCGACGATCACGGCGGCTGGGAGATCGCGGTGATCCGGCACGGGCGGCTGGCCGCGGCGGCCACCTCACCACCCCGCGCGCATCCCCGCCCCACCCTGGACGCGGCGAAACTGACAGCCGAAACGGTGCCAGCCGGATTCGGCCCGATTCCGGCCGCGACCGCCGAGGAGAGCGAGCGGATCCTCGCGTGGCTGGAGAAGCCGGACACCCGGTTGGTGGAAACCTCCGGCGACTGGGTGTCACCGATTCGTGGCGCCGCGCGATTCATCGGCCTTCTGAACAGGGCCGAAGGAGCCGACTCATCCTTTCGCCTATCGGTAACTGACCGTTCGGACGACGCTCGCTCGCATAGGCTGTAGGGCACGCACTGCTTTCGCAAATGATTCGTCACAATTGCGGGCCATCGTCTTGGCGATCCGGCCCCTCCGATGATTCGCTTGGGAAGGAAACGCGAGGCGACTCCACGCACCGAGTGAGGCGTGGGCGATCGGTGAGGGGGTGTCCGGGTGGACGTCGACGCCGGCCACGGCGCCGCATTCGGTCGTGCTCTGCCGACCAGCACGTCCCCCTCGTTCACGCGACGACTGCGGTCGCTGTTGAACTTCCAGCACAACGACGACGATCCGGTCGCCGAGCTGGCGAGGACCCACCGCAGCATCCACGCGTCCGCTGACGTGGCGATCCTGCGCCGCAGTTATCAGATCGCCGAGAGCATGCACCGCGGTCAGATGCGCAAGAGTGGCGACCCGTACATCACCCATCCGCTCGCCGTCGCACAGATCTGCGCCGAGCTGGGCATGGACACCACCACCCTGGTCGCCTCCCTGCTGCACGACACGGTCGAGGACACCAGCTACACCCTGGAAGCACTGCAGGGCGACTTCGGCAACGAGGTCGCGCACCTGGTCGACGGGGTGACCAAGTTCGACAAGGCGTACTACGGCAAAGCCGCCGAGGGCGAGACCATCCGCAAGATGATCGTCGCGGCCGGCAAGGACGTCCGGGTCCTGATCATCAAACTGGCCGACCGGCTGCACAACATGCGCACCCTCGGCGCCCGCTCCACCGCCAGCCGGGCCCGCATCGCCACCGCCACCCTCGACGTCCTCGTCCCGCTCTGCGACCGGCTCGGCATCCAGGCGCTCAAACGCGACCTCGACGACGTGGTGCTCTACCACCTCGAACCCGACTCGTTCGCCCGCATCGACGAGCACGTGAAGAACCGACCCGGGTGGAACGAATACCTCACCGACGTGTCCCGCAAAGCCCACACCGCACTGCGCCGGTCCCGGGTGACCGCCGAGGTGACCCCGCGTCCCCGGCACTACTACTCGATCTGGAAGGACACCGTCGCCGGTGACCATCCGGTACCGTTCGACCTCCCCCGCATCGCCGTCATCGTCGACGGGCCGGACACCGACTGTTACGCCGCACTCGGCGCCATCCACGGCCGCTGGCGCCCGGTAGCCGGACGGTTCAAGGACTTCATCGCCTCCCCGAAGAACAACCTCTACCGGTCACTGCACACCACAGTGGTCGGGCCGGACGGCAAACTGGTCGAGGTACTGATCCGGACCAAGACGATGCACCGCTACTCCGAATACGGCGTAGCCACCAGTTATCGCTACCCCAAGGAAGCCGACGAACCACCGGGCGCCGACCAGCTCACCTGGCTGAAACGGGTACTCGACTGGCAGCAGGACACCACCGATGCCGCCCAATTCCTCAGCTCGCTGCGCTGCGACCTGGCCGAAGGCCAGATCACCGTCTTCGCCCACGGCAACGCGTACGAACTGCCCGGCCAGTCCACCCCCGTCGACCTGGCCTACGAACTCGGCCCGCGCCACGGCGACCACTGCCTCGCCGCGACCATCAACGGCCGGCTCGCCCCCCTCAGCTCCCCCCTCCGCGACGGCGACGTGGTCGAGATCTTCGCCGACGCCGGCCCCGACGCCACCCGGGGCCCGCGCAAGGAATGGCTCGGCTTCGTCAAATCCAGCCAGGCCCAGATGCAGATCAACAGGTTCTTCGACGACAAGAACGAACCCGGCATCAGCATCGCCGACAAGGTCCGCCTCGGCCGCGCCACCATCGGCCTGACCCTCCGCAAACACGACCGGGGCCTGGCCAGCGAGGTGCCGTTACGCCGCCTCGCCGAGGAACTCGGCTACCCCGACCTGGAAACCCTCCTGGTAGCCGTCTGCGAACGCAGCCTCGAACCGGACGCCGTCGTCGAACAGTTGATCGCCCTCGTCGACCACCCGGACTGACACTCGCCGTTCCTTCCCGGCGGCCGCACTCGTCGTCTCCCGTGCCCCGGGTGACCGCGGCGGCGCTGTCTCCCACGGCCCGGTTAGCCTTAGGCGTGTGAATATTCAGCGGCAGGTTCGCGGCCTCGCCTACCAGGTCTTCTACGGGCTGCCCCTCCCGATGCGCCGCCGGATCGCCCGGCTCGTGTCACCGAAGTACCTGGTCGGAGCGGTCACCGTGATCCGCGACTCGGAGAAACCCGACCACATCCTGCTGCTCCGCCAGCCGCCCGGCCACGGCTGGGGCCTACCGGCCGGCCTCCTCAACGCCCGCGAGTTGCCCGCCGTCGGCGCGGCCCGCGAACTCTTCGAAGAAGCCGGCGTACGAGTCGAGCCCGGCGACCTGACCCCCGGCAACCCGAACGCGATCATCCACCCCGGCGTCGGCTCCATCGACACCGTCTGGTTCGGTGCCGTCCCCGCCTCCACCACCCCGCTGACGGTGGACGGCGGCGAGGTCCTGGAGGCAGCCTGGTTCCCCCTGGACGCCCTGCCGAAGATGACCCGCCCCACCGAACGCCTCCTCGGCATCTACGGCCTCGGCCCCCGAGCCGGCGAACTCCCCTCCTACATGCCACCCGGTGACTACCACGCCTCCTTCCCCGGAGACACCCAGTGACGCCCGCTCCTTCGCCTCCCGCGGACCGCGCTCACCCACCCGGCAGCGCACTCTCCACCGCCGGGCACCCTGCCCTTGACACACCACGCCCCGCCGTCACCATCGCTGCCGCGTATGCCGCCCGTCTCCCAGGAGGGTCACGTTGACCGCCGCCGAATCCGCCGCCGGGATCGAATCCGTCGCCGGGGTCGTCTTCGCCGCTGGTGAAGGCACCCGCCTACGCCCGCTGACCCTCACCCTGCCCAAGGCGCTCTGCCCGGTCGGCAACCTGCCGCTGCTGGACCACGGCTTGCGCCGCCTGGCCAGCCTCGGCCTCGTCGGCCCCGCCACCGTCGCGGTGAACGCCTCCTACCTCGCCGACCAGGTCGTCACCCACGTCGGTGATCGCGCGCACCTCTCCGTCGAGCAGGACGGCCCGATCGGTACCTCCGGCGGACTGGCCCGGCTCCGCCCCTGGCTCGACGGCCGCGCCGCCCTGGCCGGCAACGCCGACGCCTACCTGCACGACCCGGACCGCAAGCCCGGCAAGGACATCGCAGCCCTGCTCGACGGTTGGTCCGGGGACACCGTCCGGTTGCTGACGCTGCCATGCCGCCCCGGCGAGACCGGCGGTTTCAGCGGCCAGCGGTTCGCCGGCTTCTCCCTGATCCCGTGGCGCTACCTGAAGGACCTGGACGACGTGGACAGCAGCCTGGTCCGCACTGTCTGGCGCCCTGCCGAAGCCGCCGGCGACCTGGAACTGATCACCTACGGCGGCTACTACCTGGACACCGGCACCCCCGCCGACTACTTGACCGCCAACCTGCACGCCGCAGCAGCAGCTACCGCATCCACGTCGGCATCCGCGCCGGCGCCGGCATCCGCGCCGGCGCCGGCATCGGCGTCGGCGTCGGCGTCGGCGTCGGCGTCGGCGTCGGCGTCGGCGTCGGACAGTAAGACCACCGCAGGCCTGCTCGCCGCCCCCTCAGCCACCGTCACCGGAACCGCCACCTACTCGGTGATCGGCGCCGGCGCCTCGGTAGAGGGCACGATCACCCGTTGCGTCCTCCTCCCCGGAGCCCACGTCCCCGCCGGCGAATCCCTGACCGATGCCATCCGCACAGCCGGCGGCCTGACCATCCACTAGCCCACCCGGTCTGCCCCGCCCAGGACCGCCCCGGACCACCCCGCCCCAGACCGGGACCTCTCTCACGCCACACACAGCCCGGTCTCACGAACACCCATAACGTGCGGTTGGTCCTCGCGAGCGCACCGCACCCACAGCCCGCCCTCTCGAACACCTACACATGCGGACCGTCTTCACAGGCCCCGTGTCGACGGCCGCCGTCACCACAACGTGCCCGGGCCCTGTGTCCTGTCTCCTCCTCCCGGCCCACGCTAACCGCTTCACGAACCTTGCCGTTCCCGTCATCCACAGGCCGGATCCGTCATCCACAGGCCTGTGCGAGACGATCGCCGAACGGCATAGCATGGGGCCGACCGAGATCCACCCTCACAGTTGAGGAGCCCGCTGGTGAACACCGCGATCGTCCACATCGACTGCGCCACCGATTCGATCCCCGAGGTGGCCGAAGCCCTCGCCGCGCTGGACGGGGTGAGTGAGGTCTACTCCGTTGCCGGGGGCGTCGACCTGATCGCGATCGTCCGGGTCCCCCGCTTCGACGACATCGCCGAGGTGATCGCGGGCCGCATCTCGAAGACCCGCGGCGTGATCAACAGCGAAACCTTCATTGCCTTCCGCGCCTACTCCAAGCACGACCTGGAAGACGCTTTCGCCATCGGCCTCCCCGACGCCGACTGACCTCTACGCGCTCGACCCGCCTTCACACGCTCGAACCGGAACGCCCCGACACCGCAGCCAGCCACGAGCAGATCCGAATCAGGCAGATCCGAGTCGAGCGGATCCGAACCGGGCAGAGCCGAACCGGGCAGAGCCGAACCGAACAGAGCCGAACCGGGCAGAGCCGAACCGAACAGAGCCGAACCGGGCAGAGCCGAACCGAACAGAGCCGAACC
>DATMVU010000643.1:0-2839 GCA_035562875.1 Actinoplanes sp.
CGGTTCAGCGTGCTCGACCGGATCGTGCCGGGCTACTACCACCGGCTGCTCGCCGACGGCAGCACCGCCGAGTCCACCTGCTGCCCGAACACCGCCACCGAACACATGATGATGGGCCGGCTCGTCGTCGACTCACTCGTCACCTGGGCCCGGGAGTACCGCGTCGACGGCTTCCGTTTCGACCTGATGGGCCACCACCCGCGGGCCAACATCCTGGCCGCCCGGGACGCGGTACACCGGATCGACCCGGACATCGTGTTCTACGGCGAGGGCTGGAACTTCGGCGAGGTGGCGTACGACGCCCGGTTCGCCCAGGCCACCCAGGGCAACATGGCCGGCACCGGGATCGGCACGTTCAACGACCGGCTGCGCGACGCCATCCGCGGCGGCAGCGCCCACGGCGACCCGGGGGTGCGCGGCTTCGCCACCGGGCTCGGCTCCGGCGTCCCGCTGTGGCTGCACGACCAGATCAAGGTCGGGCTCGCCGGGGCCCTCGCCACCTACCGGTTCACCGGCCACGACGGGCACGAGCACACCGGCGCCGACATCGGGGCCGGGTACGCCCACGCACCCGGTGAAGCGGTCAACTACGTGGACGCCCACGACAACGAGATCCTGTACGACGCGATGGCGTTCAAACTGCCGCCCGGGACCGCCCAGATCGACCGGGCCCGGATGCAGGTGCTCGCCCTGGCCCTGGTCGTGCTCAGCCAGGGTGCCGGGTTCGTCGCGCTCGGCACCGAACGACTCCGGTCCAAGTCGCTGGACCGGAACTCGTACAACTCCGGCGACTGGTTCAACGGCATCCGCTGGGATCCGGCCCAGGGCAACGGCTTCGGACTCGGCCTGCCGCCGGAGGAGGACAACCGGGACCAGTGGGAGTGGGCCCGGCCACTGCTCGGTGACCCCGGCCTGGTCCCGTCGCCGGAGGTGATCGACCTGGCCGCCGAACGCTACCGGGAACTGCTCCGGATCCGCCGGTCCTCACCGGTGTTCGGGCTGCCCACCGCCGAGGAGGTGCAGCGGCGGCTGACGTTCCCGCTGAGCGGGCCCGCCGAACAGCCCGGGGTGATCGTGATGGACCTGGACGGGACCGGCCTGGACGCCCGCTGGCGCCGGATCGTCGTGGTGTTCAACGCGACCGAGTGGCCGGCTCGCCCGGAGATCCCGGACGCCGCCGGGCTGCGCCTGCACCCCGAACTGACCGGGTCAGCCGACCCGGCGCTGCGCGCCGCCACCCCGGCTGAGACCCCGGCCCGTTCCGTCGCGGTGTTCGTGAGCGCGGCGCGCTGAGCGTGGCTGCGCTAGATTGCGCCGCGGGGCTCCGGTCGGCGGCGCCCACCGGAGACGGAGGTCGTGGTGCGGTTCGAGCGTGCTCTGTGCGCGTTGGTCCTGGTCGGTCTGGTGGCCGGCGGATGCACGTCGGCTGAGGAGGGGAACCTCGCCGACGACAACAAGTCGGTGGCTGTCCCGCCGGCCTCCGCACCCGCCTGGACCGAACCCGCCGCCTACTCGTTCACCCTGGTCCGGGGCTGTGACGCGGCCGCGCCGGAGGGCAGTTACCAGGCCACCGTCATCGACGGCGTGGTCACCGCGGCGACCCGGGCCGGTGCTCCGGCCGCGTCCCCGGCGCCCTCCTCCGAGGCGGACCTGGGCCCGGTCACCGGGGCGGAGGGCGAGGAGATCGACGTGCCCGCCCTGGGTCAGCTGATCGAGATGGCGACCACCGCGCAGGAGGACGGGGCGGAGGTCGCCACCGAGTACGACAAGAGCGACGGGCACCCGGTGAAAGTCAGCATCAACGTGACCGACAGTGCCGACGGCCTGGAATGCTGGACGGTCACCGACTCCCGGCCGTGATCAGCACGGCCGGCTCGTCTGCCGGATCTCAACCCGGCAGGCGGGGGCCGGCCTCACGCTGCCCCGCCAGCCACTGCTCCACCTCACCGGCCGAACGCGGCAACCCGTCCGACAGGTTGCGGCAGCCGTCCGCGGTGACCAGCACGTCGTCCTCGATCCGGACGCCGACCCCGCGCAGCTCGGCGGGGACCAGCTCGTCCTCCGCCTGGAAGTAGAGCCCCGGCTCGACGGTGAGGACCATGCCCTCCCGGAACCGGCCCTCCTTGTACGTCTCGGTGCGGGCCGCCGCGCAGTCGTGCACGTCGATGCCGAGCATGTGCCCGAAACCGTGCAGCGTCCAGCGCCGGTAGACGGTGCTGTCGTCGCTCATCGCCTGGTCCACACTCACCGGGAGCAGGCCCAGGTCGTGCAGTCCCTCGGCGAGCACCCGCATGCACACCTTGTGGATGTCCTTGAACACCACACCGGGCTTGATCGCGTCGATGCCGGCCTGCTGCGACGAGTGCACGATGTCGTAGACCTGCCGCTGCAACGGGGTGAACGTGCCGTTCACCGGGACCGTGCGGGTCACGTCGGCGGTGTAGAGGTTGTTCCCCTCCACGCCCATGTCCATCAGCAGCAGGTCACCGGGCGTGGTGACACCGGTGTTGCGCACCCAGTGCAGGATCGTCGCGTGTGCGCCCGCGCCGACGATCGAGGTGTAGCCGACGTCGTTGCCGTCGTGCCGGGCCCGCAGCCCGAAGACCCCCTCCAGCAGGCGCTCCTTGACACTCCGGTCGGCCGGCAGCACCCGGGCGACGTCCTCGAAGCCGCGCACGGTGGCGTCGATCGCGTCCTGCAGCTGGGCGATCTCCCACTCGTCCTTGACCAGCTTCAGCTCGGAGATCACCCGGGCCAGCTCGCGGTCGCGCGGTCGCGAACGGTCCGGCTCGTACGCCAGGATCGCCCGGTCCACCGCCGCGTCGTGCCCGCGCAGCAC
>DATMVU010000644.1:0-5036 GCA_035562875.1 Actinoplanes sp.
CCTTCGAATACAACCCGACCGGCCCCTGATAGAAGCCACCGCCACCGGTGCCGTCGTAGACCCGGACCGCGATGACGTTGGTGCCACCCCAGTTGAGCAGTCCGTCCGCCGGGTAGTACTCGCGCGGCACCTCCCAGGTGGAGTCGAAACTCGGCGGGAAGCCGCCGGTCCGCCCGATCTCGGTGCCGTTGAGGAACGCCTGATCGGCGTCGTCGATCTTGCCGAGGGCCGCGACCACCGCGGAGTCGGTGACCCCGGACGGGCGCGCGGGCAGTGTGAAGGTCTTGCGGTACCAGGCGAAACCGTCGTACGAGGACAGATCGGCGTGGTCGCCCCAGTTGTCCGGGACGGTCCAGTCCCGCCAGCCGGTGTCGCTGAAGGACGGCGCCGACCAGGCCGGGTCGTCGCCGGTGGTGAACTTCCAGCCGGTCCCGGCCAGGTCGGCGCCGAAGTCGACGGAGCCGGTGGTGGCGCAGCTCGTGTCGGCCTTCGGGCCTGCGGAAACTGATGTGGGAACGTTCACAGATACAAGAGTCAAGAGTAGGGTGCCGAGCAGAGCGCTGCTCTTCAAAGACAGGGACATCGGATGCTCCTGGAGGACACAAACACAGGTTCACACACGAAACGTGGTGGACGCACAGTCGCAACATTCGCGATCCGTGTCAATCAGGGATCTATCCTTGTTTGGAAATGTTCGATCCGCGCAGGACCCGCAGCATGATGTGCGGAGCGAGCAGATGGGCGGGCCCGGCCAGCATGTTGGACACCCGCAGGAAGGCCGCGCCCAGAGTCGCGTCCCACCGCGCGGCCCGCCGGTACCGGTCCAGATAGCTGTTCAACGACCGGTCCACCCACCGCCGCCGCCCCTCCACCTCAGGGAACCGCAGGTCACCACCGGTCGCCAGGGACCACGGATTGGCGAGCAGCCGGGCCGCCCGAGCGAAATAGTGGTCGATGTCGTCGGCCAGCAGCCGGGCCTCCAGGGCGGCGACCGTGATGCCCTGCCCATAGGCCGGGTTGAAACTGCACAGCGCGTCCCCGACCGCGACGAACCCCGCCGGCCGGCGTGACATCCGCTCGTAGTGGTGCCGCACACTCGACGGATACCGCATCTTCACCGGCTCGTCGAGCGGCTCCGCGATCCGCAGGAAATCCCGGATCTCCGGACCCGGCAGCGACTCGGCGAACGCCAGCGCCCCCGCGTCGTCCACCGGAGGCTCGTCGCCCAGCATGCCCGCCAGCAGTAGCACCATCCGGTCACCCTCCTGCCGGACGATGATCCCGCTCCGGTGCATCCCCGGATACGGCGCCATCACCACCGCGAAGTCGGCGCCACCCGGCACGTCCCGATAGTGCCGCGAAGTGTAGACGAGCCCGGTTCGGACAGTGCTCACCGGAACCTCGCCGTACCCGAGTTCCCGCAGCCAGACCGGCATCCGGGTACCCCGCCCGCCGGCGTCCACCACCAGATCGGCCTCGATCTCCCGCTCCACCCCGCCGTCGAGCACCCGAACCCCGCACACCCGCCCGCTCCCGCTCTTACCGCCGCTACCGCCTCTACCTCCTTTGTCCCTCTTGTCGCCTTTGTGGGCCGGTCTGTCCCCGCCTTCGCCAGCCCGCCTGCCTTCGCTGGTCCGCTCGGCTTTGCCGGTCCGCTCGCCTTCGCTGGTCCGCTCGCCTTCGCTGGTCCGCCCGTCCCGGCCTGCCCGGAGCCGGCTGTCGTGCAGTAGCCCGATGACCTCGACGCCGTCGGTGACGGTCACCCGGGGCAGGGCCCGCACCCGCCTCCGGACCAGGTGCTCCACCATCGGCCGGCTCACCCCGTAACAGACCATCGGCGACGGCGCCCGCCGCATCTCGTACCCGTCGAGATACCACCGGCAGTCGGCGTGCGCGTCCGCCACCGGAACCCCGGCCGCCGTCATCTCCGCCGCGAACCCCGGAAACATCTCCCCGAGTACCGCCGCCCCCTTGGCCAGCAGCACATGCGCCTGCCGGCTCTGCGGCACCCCACGCCGAGACTCCGCCCCGTCCGGCAGCCCATCCCGATCAAGAACGGTGACGTGCTCGAACCGTTCACTCAACGCCCGAGCCGCCAACAGCCCACCGACACTGCCCCCGACCACCACCGCACGCCCCATCCCCGAATAGTCTCGCTTAAGGGCTTATAGACCAGAAAATCGCCGTTCCTTCAGGCAAACGGGTGCCCCCACCACAACCCGCTCCCTTCCCGCCCCTCCTTCCCGCCCCCTTGCTTCCGTGCCCGCTTCCGCGCCCGCACCCCATCTCTCTCGCGATCTTGGTCAACCGATCACCGTTTCCGGTTGTCAGGACCGCAAGTTTGATGGCAAAGCTCCCTAGTCGAGGGTCTGATGTGAATAAAGGTTCAGGGGTGCGCTACTTGGCCGCCCGCGAGAGTGCGAACCGGGCAGAACCGAATAGAAATAGACGCTGATTTCAGGATCATCAGAGTCTCGGCGTTTGGCGTGCCTTTTCGTTCGCCCGGGTGAACCGCCGGAGTCATGACCTTCTTGGCGGGTCGCCCGCCCTTCTCGCGATCTTGGTCGATCAATCGCTGGTGGCCACTCGATCGGGATCGACGAGGTGCACTCCTGGCCGCGTGGACCTCGGTTGATCGACTGCCGTCGTCATGCTGTCTCCGGTGGTTGATCGGCCCAGGAGGGTATGGCTCTGGCGCACCCTCGTTCGCGCACCCCGGAGGCCCGCAGGGGCATGCTCCTCCTGGTCGATCGGCCTTCTCGTGGGGTGGTAGGTCGACCAACATCCGTGGCGGGGCGTTTTCCGAACCTCGGCGGCCGCTCCGTTCGCAACGCTTGACTGCCAACCCTCACAAATCTTGGTCACCCAGCCACCGAAAGCGGCGGCCCGACGACCAAGGTCGCTGGAGGGTGGGTGGCGTCGTGTGGATGTTGGGTGGTTGCGCACCGGGAGTGGTGGTCGGGTGGCCGAGGTCGGTTAGGTCGGTGGGTGGCCGACCAAGGTTGTGGCAGGTGGGTGGGGGAGTGGGGGTGGGGCTCTTGGGACGGGTGGTGCGGGTCTTGGGGGAGGGGTGCTGGTGCTGGTGGCTTGGCTGGTCGGGCTGGTAGGAAGCACGGCGTGCGGCTGTTGACATTTAATGCGCTCTTCAAAGGTGACGTCTCGGCTCGGCTGCGGGCTCTGGGGGAGCGGCTGGAGCAGGACGACTACGACGTGGTGTGTCTGCAGGAGGTGATGTACCGGCGGCACGTCCGGCTGCTGGCGGCGGTGGCTCCGGGGTTCCGGTATCGGGCGTTCAGCGGGGGCGTCGTACTCAAGGGGGGTCTGGTTCTGCTGTCCCGGCTGCCGATCAGCGGGTGGGAGTTCGTGCGGTTTCCGTTGACGCCGCCGCGGCGGCCGGAGTACCTGATGCGCAAGGGGGCGCAGATCGTCACGATCGACGGCGGGTTCACCGTGGTCAACACGCATCTGTCGGCGAACCGGGACGACGACTGGTCGCCGGGGAACCGGTATTCGGCGGCGCAGCGGGTGGAGTTCGCGGTGCTGGCGGAACGGCTCGCGGGGGTGCGGGGG
Source organism: Actinoplanes sp. (assembly GCA_035562875.1). Lineage (GTDB taxonomy): Bacteria > Actinomycetota > Actinomycetes > Mycobacteriales > Micromonosporaceae > Actinoplanes. The sequence goes on from DATMVU010000644.1 coordinate 3,571, forward strand.
CCGGTTGTGGTGGTGGGGGATCTGAACGTGCCGCGGGAGTCGGCGGGGCTTGCCGGCCTGCTCGCCGCGGCGGGGCTGCGGGATGTCCTGGCGGGTGACACCCGGCCCACCTACCGGCCGACACCGGGCTGGCCGTCGCCGCCGGCGTTCGATCATGTGCTGGTCCGGCCGGTGGACCTGGCGTGCCGGGCCGACCTGGTGTTCCAGGACGAGGTGCGGTTGTCCGACGGGCGGATGGCCTACCTTTCCGATCACTACGGTGTGGCGGCCGAGCTGGGCTGAGGGGTGACTCCCGGATTGCAACCGGGCCGCAGTCGGCTGGAAGCTGGAGTGGACGGTGTCGTCGCCGATCGAAAGGGCACTCGACCAGGGAGAGGGCCCCGTGAAAAGGTTTGCCGGCTTCGTAGCGTCCGCCGTTCTGATGACTGTCGCCCTTCCTGCGGTGCCGGCTCAGTCGACGGCGAAGACTGCTGTCATGACCGTCGCCCCGACCTTGGCGGACCGGCTCGCCGCGGTGAAGTCCGCGAAGTCGATGAACTACTACCCGTCGGATGCCGGCTGGTCGGCGATGTGGACCGGGTTCGACGCGGCCCGGATCGACGCGGACCTGGCGAAGATCGCCGCGCTGGGTGCCGACAACGTCCGGGTGATCGTCTTCCCGCAGGCGTTCGGCTGGCCCACGGCGAAGCCGGAGAACACCGAGAAGCTGCGCAAGTTCATCAGCATCGCCGACTCGCACGGCCTGACCGTGAAAGTGACACTCTTCGACTGGTGGTCCGCGTACAGCGAGGTCGCCAACAGTGTGAACTGGGCGAAGACGATTCTGGGGCCGTACGGGAACGACCCGCGGGTGATCGCCGTCGAGCTGAAGAACGAGATCCAGCCGGGTGACCCGGCCGCGATGACCTGGGTGCGGCAGCTGATTCCGGCGATGCGGACGGCGTTCCCGGCGATGCCGCTGACCCTGTCGGTGGACGGCGGGGTCGGCGCGCCCGGCCTGGCACAGATCAAGTCGTCGCTGGCCGGTGTTCCACTGGACTACTACGACTTCCACTTCTACGGCTCGTCGGAGCGGGCCCTCGCCGAGATCCGCAAGGCGCAGGCCGCTGTCGCCCCGAACCCGATGGTGATCGGCGAGACCGGGCTCAGCAGCGCCTCGGCCAGTGAGGGTGAACAGGGCGCCTACCTGGCCCGGGTGTTCCGGGCGGCGGCCGAGGCCGGGGTGGGGTCGGTGTCGCCGTGGACGCTCAACGACTTCGCGAACGGGGCCATCCCGGCGAACTCGTCGGTGTCGGCGATGCCCGCCCAGTACCGGTTCGGGTTGTACCGCGCCGACGGCAGCCCGAAGTTCGCCTCCACTGTGGTCCGCACCGTGTGGACCACCGGAGCCGTGCCCAACAGTCTGCTCAACCTGGGGTTCGAGGCGCCGGCCGGGGATTCGCCGTGGCGGCAGGCCAACACCGCGG
>DATMVU010000645.1:0-8868 GCA_035562875.1 Actinoplanes sp.
CGGGGTGCCGAAGATGTTCCATCGGGCGGAGGCGCTGCCGTCCGCGGCGAGGGTCCGCTGTTTCGCGGTGGGCGCGATCCGGCCCTTGCGGTTGTCGATGGTGTCGGGGTGGTCGTCGTCGCCGTGCACCTCTGCGGGCCCGGCCGAGGCCGGGATTCCTGGTGCCGCGTTCCCGCCGGCACCGGGGGCGAGGACGAGCACGGCTGCGACGAGTGCAGTGGTGGTGCCCGCCAACGCACGGGATGGTGTGCGCACGGTACCTCCTCAAAGGACGGTCGTTACCGGTCCCTCGAATCCGACCTCACTCCGGCCGGTCCACGACATGGGCCAAACGGCCACAAAATAGAACGTGGTCAATCAACTCGGAGCCCACTGCGCCATCACGCCATCGAAGTAAATCAAAATCACGAACGACCGGCATCCCACGTACGGTCATCGGGGGGTGACGAGCAGGATGCGGCTCTCGCCCACGATCAGGACCCGGCCGTCACCGGCGACGGCCAGCCCCTCCCGGCCCCACGTCTGCGTCAGCCCGTCCAGGGCCTGCCGGGAGCACCCGCCGGTGTCGCACCGCCACAGCACCTGTCGCCAGTACGCCGGCTCGGCCGGCTCGTCCGCCGTGGTGACGGTGACGTGCAGGCCGGGCGGGTCGGCCCGCTCGGCAGCGGTGGCGTAGACGTGGGATCCCGCCGCCGCCACGGCCCCGGACCAGGCGGCGATCTCGGCGCTCTCCAGCGGGACGATCTGCTCGCCGACCTGCAGCCTGCCCGGTTCGAAGCCGATCACCCGGCCCGGTTCACCGGCATCGGTGGACCAGGCGGTGGTTCCGGCACCGGCGAAGGTCGACGTGGTACGGGGGTTCGCGCAGCCGACCGGGTCACACGTCACCACGTGGGCGACGGTGCCGGTCCGGACCACCAGGGTCGGGCGGCCGTCGGCTCCGATCGCCAGGGCGGCCCGGCGGCGGCCGGCGAAGACGTCCTCGGGGTCACGGGCGACGGTGCCGGCCCGGTGCCGTTCCGGCTTGCTGCACTCACTGTCGGGGCAGCGGATGAAGGCCAGCTCGTACCGGGACTCGTCGTTCTCCGGAACCGTCGCCAGCCCGAACCAGAACGAGTGGTCGGGGGCCACCGCGGCGGCGAGGTCGGCCCAGCCGGCGGGTTCCCTGGCCGACGCCCGGACCGGGAACCACTGGGCGGGACATCCCGCCCGGGTGCACAGCGAGTAGTGGATGAAGGGCCCGCCGGTGTCCGAGCCGCCGGTGAGCGCGGCCTTGACCACCGCGGTGCCGTCCGCGCTGATCGCCGCGGTGCCGTAGCCGTCGTAGACGCCGGGCCCGCCGTCCTGGTCGACGTACCTGTCACACAGGTCGGAGTCACAGAACCGGGCACCGGAGATGGTCGCGATCACCGGATTCCCCCCGGCCGGCCACGCCACGGCGGCGACCGGACCGGGCGCGTTCCCGAAGGACTCGACACGGGACACCCCGAACGGATTCAGAGCGGCGAACCCGATCGGTGCGACCAGGGCCACGACCGCCACCGCGACAGCCGCCCACGGCCGCCGCACGGCCCCGGGCACCTCAGCCTCAGCGTCAGCGCTCGAACCGGCGGCCTCCGCAACCTCGGTGGGGGTCGGCAGACCGACGTGGGCCAGGATGCCGGCCTGGGCAGCGACCACGAACGTGAGCAGGAGCGCGGCGAGCGGGACACCGAAGGCATCCGGGAGAGCCGCCCACGCGTCACCCAGCACGAAGGCCGCGCCCAGGGGAAGCACGATGCCACCCAGGACGAAGGCACCGGCGGTACTCGGCACCCGCCCACGGGTCGCGATCAGACGGATCAGCAGGCGGGCGCCGACCACCGCGGCGGTCAGGGTGCGCAGCGGGCGTGTCGTCCGGTTCTGTTCCGCGTCGGCGACGGTTGCGGTGCCCGCGGCGAGCCCGACGAGCCAGCAGGCCGCGACGACGGCGATCTTCGCCCAGCCCGTCCCACCCGAGCCGGTGCCGGAGACGGCCGGGTACCCGTCGAGGATCACCATCCGGTCGCGTTCCCGGAGCAGGTCGAGCAGGTACAGGCTGAGCAGCGCCGTGCTGAGGACCGGCAGCAGCACGGCGAGCAGCCGGCGCCCGTGCAGGACGGCCAGCTGGTAGCCGACGGCGCTGTTGCCGATCAGGCCGAGCGATTCGCGGGAGGTCGGGGCGGAGGACACCGCGCGAGGGTAACGGACATGATCAAGAAACCGCAGGTCAGGTGCGGGAGGCGGCGGGGCTGGGAAGGATCGCCAACGCACGGCCGGGTGGTCGCCGGGACCACCGCTCAGCGCCTGGCCGGTTCGCTGACCCGGCAGGCCCCGCTCACCCTGCCCGGCGGGGTCAGTCTGACCTCGTGCGGCACGCTACCTTTGACGGTCCTGACCTGGCCCTGACCCAAGTCATGCGATAGTCGGAAATATGCGGACAGGGTGGCGTTTCCTGGCCGCGCCGTTAGCGGTGTGGCTGGTTCTGACCTGTGTGGGCACCGGGATCCTGCTCTGGGTGGAACGGACCACGAAGCAGGCCGCCGTCCAGCGCTATGAGGTGCGGGCCGACATGGCCGCGAACACCGTCACCGCCCTCGTCGAGGATCTGCTCTCCCGGCAGCGGGCGCAGGCCGACGCGTTCCTCACCGGCAAGGTGGTCGACGCCCGCGACTTCACCCGCGTGGTCGACAGCTTCGGTTATCCGGCCGCCGTCCTGCTCGACTCCGAAGGCCGGGTCCTGCACGTGACCCCGCCGAACGCGGCAATCACCGGGCAGAGGATCGCCGACCGCTACCAGCATCTGGCAACCGCGCTGATGGAGGGCCGCCCGGCGGTCTCCGTCGTGGTGCCGTCGGTGGCACAGGGCAAGCCGGTCGTCGGGATAGCCGTGCCGTTCAGTACCAGGTACGGGCTGCGGGTCTTCTCCGGTGCGGCGGCCGTCGCCGAGAACAGCCCGCTCTCCACCTATCTGGCCGGCGCCATCCCGCTGAGTGGAGTGAAGATCCACCTGGCGGACTCCGCCGGGGCCGTCATCGCCGCCAACCACGCACACCAGGACGACGTGAGCATGCTCGGCTCGGAGGAACCCGCCCTGTCCCGCGCGATGACCCGCGCCGAGCAGGGCCGCTACCGCGAGGACGGCGAATGGTGGGACTACACGTCCGAACAGATCCCCGGCACCCCGTGGCGGCTGTCCGCGTCCGTCCCCGAGAACGTGCTCTACGCGGCCACCGCCGACAGCCGCGCCGCCGGCCGGGCCGCCCTGGTCACCGCGGCGATCGTCGGCCTGCTCGTGGTGGTGGCCACCGCCCGGGCCCGCCGGAGCCGCCTCGACCTGGGTTCCAGCGAACAGCGGTTCCGCAAGATGTTCGACAACTCCCGCATCGGCATGGCCCTGGCCGACCTGGAAGGACGCTTCTCCCAGGTCAACCCGGCGTTCTGCACGATGCTCGGCCGCACCGAACTGGAGCTGGTCGGCACGGCCTTCGCCGATCTCACGCACCCGGAGGATCTGCCCGGCTGCCTGCGCCACATCCAGGACTGCCTGGCCGGGCGGATCGACGGTTTCGACATGGAGAAGCGGTACCTGCACGCCGACGGGCATCCCGTCGAAGTGCTGGTCACCGCGAATCTGCTGCACGACCAGGCCGGGCATCCGCAGTACTTCGCCACCCAGATCGTCGACGTCACCGAACCGCGGACGCTGGAACGGGCCCGCCGCGACGACGCCACCGAACTGCAACGGCACGCCGACCACCTGGAACACGCCAACGAGCAGATGAGCGACTTCATGGCGATGCTCAGCCACGACGTCCGGCAGCCGCTGACCACCATCGTCTCCGCCGGGGAGATGCTCGTCGAGGACTGGACCGACATGGAGGAGGAGACCCGCCAGCACTACCTGCGCCGGATGACCTCCGCCGGGCACCGTGCCGAACAGCTGGTCAGCGAGATCCTCACCCTGGCCCAGCTGGACGCCGGCGCCCTGCACGCCCGTCCCGCCCGGGTCGACGTCGCGCACGCGGCCCGGCAGGCGGTCGCCGCCCAGGGCTCGGCCGACCCGAAGAATCCCGCCACCGTCGCCGGCCCCGACCGGGTGATCGCCTACGTCGACCCGATCCACCTGGCGCTGCTGCTCGGCAACCTGCTGGCGAACGCCGTCAAATACGGCGCCCCGCCGATCCAGATAGCGGTGAAACACGACCGGGACCGTGTCCAGGTGAAGATCAGCGACCATGGCGAGGGCGTACCGGCAGCCTTCATCCCGCATCTGTTCGAGCGTTTCACCCGAGCCGAGACCGGCGTCGCCACCACCAAGTCCGGCACCGGCCTCGGCCTCTACCTGGTGGCCCGCCTGGCCGAGGCGTCCGGCGCGACCATCACCTACCAGGCGAACCAGCCGCGCGGCGCGGTCTTCGTGCTCTCCCTGCCGTGCTCCCCCAGCCCCGCCCTCCCCACCAGCACCAAACCCGGCACTCCCGCCATCATCGGCTGAAGATCAACCCCTTTGCTCCGGTACGGACCAGCCGGGCGCCGTGGCTACCCGCGAGGCCGGCGCCACTCCCGGCATCCGCCCGGCCGCCGGGCCGAATGCGGTGCCCCCGGTCAACCCACCAGGGCGGGCCCGCTCGGCGAGCGGGCCCGGGGTGGTCAGTGCCAGGGCTTGTACTTCGGGTTGCTCCGGCAGTCGTTCATGATCTCGGTCTTGGTGGTCTTGTCGACCGGGCAGACGCCGATCACGAACTCGGGGCGGATGCCGCCGGGGAAGGCCACCTCCATCTGGTCGGCGTATTTGTGGGTGGCGCCGATCGTCTTGTTGACGTCGATGCCGCCGGGGGCGTCGATGTAGTAGTTCCAGCCGGACTTGTACCAGGATTTGTACAGGTCGTGGTCGTAGGTGGTGGAGACGTACGGAGACGGCTGGTTGACCAGGACGTACTGCTCCACGTTGTACTGGCCGCCGGTCACGTCCTTGGCGGAGAAACCGGCGGCGAAGATGACGTCCGGGGTGCGGCTGTCGCTGCGGTAGAGGGTGCCGCAGCTCTGCCGCCACACCGGGGACGGGGTGATCCGGTCGAGCTTCACCTGCTCAGGTTCGGTGGCGGCCTGCACCTTGTCGGTCACGACCGGACACGACGGGCCGGCGACGGCAGCGGACGGGGCGGCCAGTGCGGAGCTGAAGACAGTGCTGAGCGTGAATGCGGCGGCGGCCAGGCTGCGCCGCCGGAGCGTTGTGTTGATCATGAGGGGCACCCTGGTGGGCGGAGGCGGGAACCGACCGGACCGTCACCCGATCGTCGCGTGTCCGGGTGTACCCGCAAATGTCTTAAGGTCGGCGGCATGGATCGCACTGCGTTGGTCACCGGAGCGTCGTCGGGTATCGGGAAAGCGACAGCGGCGGCGCTCGCCGCCCGCGGCTATCGGGTGATCGGCACCAGCCGGGCCCCGGAGGCCCTCGCGCCGGAACAGCGGGCCGCTGGGGTGGAGTACGTCGCTCTCGACCTCACCGACGACAGCTCGATCGAAGGACTGGCGCCGCTGCTCGGCGGGGTGGACGTGCTCGTCAACAATGCCGGCGAGAGCCAGTCGGGGCCGATCGAGGAGTTGCCGGGCGAGGCGGTGCGGCGGCTGTTCCAGGTGAACGTGCTGGGGCCGGTGCGGTTGACCCAGCTGGTGTTGCCGGGGATGCGGGAACGCCGCCACGGCCGGGTGGTGATGGTCGGGTCGATGCTGGCGTCGTTCCCACTCGCCTACCGGTCGTCGTACGTGGCCTCGAAAGCGGCGATCAAAGGGTTCAGCAACGGGGCCCGGCACGAGTTGACGCCGTTCGGGGTGTGGCTGACCGTTGTGGAGCCGGGGTCGATCGCCACCGGGATCAGTGAACGGCGCACCAGCTACATCCGGGACGGTTCACCGTACGCCGCCGACTTCGCGACGATGCTGGCCGCGCTGGACCGCAACGAGCGGGGCGGGATCACCGCCGAGCGGGTCGCCTCGACCATCGTGTCCGCGATCGAAACGGCCCGGCCGAAGGCCCGTTACGCGGTGGGTAGCAACGCCCCACTGGTGTTCGGGTTGCGGCGCCTTCTGCCCGGCGGCCTCGTCGAGCGGATGGTGCACCGCAAACACAACCTGATCAGGCGGTGAACCAGGACAGGCCGCCAGTGCCGGCGATCGCTGTCAGGCGGTGAACCAGGACAGGTCGGCGGCGCCGGCGATCGCTTGGAGCCCGGCGGCCGACGGGTGCAGGTGGTCACCGGAGTCGAACTCGGGGCGGAACCGGGCCGGGTCGGCCGGGTCGCGGGTGGCCAGGTCCTGGTCGAGGACGTGATCGCAGCCGCTGCCGCCGGAGCGGATGAACGTGTTGATCTCGGTGCGACCGGCCTCACCGGCCGGTGACCAGTAGCCCGCACCCCGGTACGGCGTCAGCGTCGAGCAGATCACCCGTACCCCCGCCTGATGGGCCCGGTCCACCAGCTGCCGCAACGTGCCGGTCAACGCGGAAGCCGGCGGCGGGTCGGCCGCCCCCAGATCGTTGAGTGCGTCGTCAGAGACGATCACCCACCGCACGCCGGTCCGGCGGAGCACATCCCGTTCGAACCGTTTGACACCGCTCTCGCCACGGGTGTCCGCGGTGAACCGGTTGCCGCTGATGCCGGTGTTGACCACCCCGATCTGCTGTCCGGCGTCCCGCAGCCGGGCGGCGAGGAGGTCGGGCCAGCGCTCGTTGGCACCGAACGTGGTTCCCAGCCCGTCGGTGATCGACGCCCCGAACGCGACAACCGTCCCGGTGCCGCCGCGGACGTCCAGGCCGGACAGGAAGTACCAGCTGTTCTCGGTGCGGGCCCGGGACATCTCCGCAGCCGACTCCTGACCTCCGGCGGCGACGTAGTTGTCCTGCAGCGCATTGCCGTGCCGGGTGCTCGCCCCGGTATCACCGGGCAGCCACGTGGTGATCGCGACGTCCCCGCCGGCCGGCACGTCGAAGGACACCTCGTCACTGACAGCGGTCTCCCCCACCGGAATCGTGACCGCCGTCTGACCACCGAACGTCACCGCCAGGTCGGTAGCCGGGTCGATGACGCCCCTGTCCACCGGCCGGGCCAGCCGGACCGCACCGATCGTCAGCGGCCGCGTGCCGAACTCGTTGGTCAGCCGGATCCGGGCCGTGCGCCCGCCGACACTGGTGTGCACGATCTGCCGCAGCGTGTGGTTCGCGAACGACCGGCCGCCGCCCTCCACCGCCGTCCCCCAGGTCCCCACCCAGTTCCCGGTGTCCGCGACCACGTTCCCGGTGTCCGCCACATCGCTGGGAGAGAGCGCCGGGACGGGCACCGCGGGAGCCGAGCACCCGGCCGTGAGCAGCACCGACAGCCATGCCGCCCGCCGCATGAGATCCCCCGTCTGTCGCGTTGTGCAGATCCTGACATCGCCGCACGCCGGAGGCCGAATCCGGTTACGGCGCTGTGGTCAACTCGACAGCGCATTCACGTACAGACCGCCGGGTATCCACGGAAGGAGACCGATGACCGCAATCGTGGGACTCACCCGGGGCAGATCCGTCTATATCGGCGGCGACAGTGCCGGGGTGTCCGGCTGGAACCTGTCGGTACGGGCCGACACCAAGGTGTTCCGCAACAAGCAGTACCTGTTCGGATTCACCAGCTCGTTCCGGATGGGACAGTTGATCCGCTATTCCCTGAACCTCCCGAAACCCAAGGGCGACCTGGATCGCTTCATGGTCACCAGGTTCGTCGACGGTCTCCGCGACTGCCTCAAATCCGGTGGATTCGCCCGCAAGGAGGAGGAACAGGAACTCGGCGGCACGTTCCTGGTCGGCGTCAACGGCCAGCTGTACACCGTCCAGGACGACTACCAGGTCGGCAAGGCCGCCGACGGCTACGCAGCGGTCGGCTGCGGCGACCAGATCGCCCTCGGAGCCCTCTACGCCACGGCCGGCCGCGGAATCCGCCCCAAAGCCCGAGTCCGCCTGGCCCTGGCCGCCGCAGAACGCTTCAGCGTCGGCGTCCGAGGCCCTTTCACCTGCAAAAAGCTCTGACTCGGCACCGACACCCGCAGCACCGCACCCACCCGCTCGCCCAGCTCTAGCGGGTTCTCACCACCATCCGACCCGGCACTCGCAGCGCGCCATCGGGAAGGAACACGTCTCCGCCCTCATCACTGGCTCTCACACCATCCGGCCCAGCACTCGCGGCTCTCACCACCATCCGGCCCGGCACTCGCCACTCTCACCACATGCCCACCATCGCCTGGTCCAGGAACTTGCGATGATCGGCGCATGTCCACCCTGCCGCACGGCTCCACATTGCCCCACATCGATCCCGCCCTGGCGAAGCGCTGGCGCTCGGCAGTGCATGCCGCGACCGCCGAGATCCTGTCACCCTTCAAGGAGCCGGGCACCGGCCGTAACCACTACCGGGTCACGGTCCGTGTCTCCGACGCTGACCCCAGTGTGCCCACAGTGCTGCTCCTGAACGCGGCCTTGTCCCTGGTGGCCGCCTCAGCCCCGTTCGAGCTACAGCCCCGTTTCGTCGAGGTCCCCGCCCCCGACGTCTTCGAACACCACGGTTTCACAGTCGCCACTCTCGCCGACCTCAACAAACCCCTGACCACCGACCTGATCAGCACACTGAGCCCCGCCGAGCGCAAAGACCTCACCTACCACCAAGCCTCCCAAACAGGCGAAGCCCTTTTCAACTGGTTCGACTAACCCAAACCAGCCCTTACCACCCTCAACTCCCACATCCCACTCTCCACTTCCCGCCCTCCGCACCCTCACCCTCCAACCCCGCCCTCCCCGACCTCGCCCCAACTCCTCACCCTCCA
>DATMVU010000646.1:0-3463 GCA_035562875.1 Actinoplanes sp.
TTGCTCTTGGTGACTGCACCGCTGGGCTTCGGCACGGCGCTCTTCCCCGGGGCCGACGCGGTGGTGGCCGTCTTGGTGCCGGTGCGTTCACCGTCATCGAGCCGGGCATCCTGCGCGTAGTAGGCCGCATAGGCGATGACCCGATCGGCGTACGCCTTGACCGCGGCGGAGTCCGGCATGTCCCCGGGCCGTTCGAGAGTGGTGGCCCCCCAGTGGTAGGCGGCGAGCGCCGACGGATAAGGATCAGCCGTGATCCCCCTGAGGTTGCTGGTGAGGGCACACATGGTGCGGGCGAGCACCCCGATCGCGTCGGCCGGCTCCCATGGCGACTCCCCGGCCTTGGCGTAACGTTGCCACACGCTGGGCAGGAACTGCGCGATCCCCTGGCTGCCGTCGGCGCCGAGCAGGTCGGGGTTGAACGCTGAGGCGGCCATGAGCTGCCCAGCAAGCTCGGCGGCACCGATCTGCGGGCAGGTGCCGCCGGCCTTGACGATCAGATCGACGTACGCGTCCGGAATCTTCCCGGGCGCGCTGCCCCCGGGAGCGACGACAGGGGCGGGCACACTGGCCGAGGGCATCACCACGGTGTCCGCCTGAGCGACGTACCAGGCGGTATAACCGGTGACAGCCGTCACGTACCCCTCGGCGGCGGACGGCACCGCCTTGGCCCCGACGACCGTCGGCATCCCGATGTCGTAGGCGGCGAGAGCGAGCATCCACGCGTCCCCGTCGATCTGAGTGTTACGTACCTGCCCAGCCAGGTCGCACATGCGGTGAGCGAGCGCGGTGACGTTGGCTGCGGCATCGGTCTGGGCGGCGTCGGGCCAGGGCTTCCACTGCTCCCACTGCTGACCGGTGAGCCCGGCCAGCCCACCGGCACCGTTCTGAAAACCGGACTCGGCCATGATCTGCCCCGCGACGCGCGGCGCGGTCAGCGAAGGACAGGAGAGTGAAGCCTGCGCGATGACGTCGACGAGCCCCGCCGGAACGGCGACCCCGACATACGCCGCCTGCTCGGCACTGGCGGTCCCGAAATCGGCGCTGGACGCCACCCCGGCGATCCCGACAAGACCGGCGAGCAGCAAAATACCGCCGGTACGACGAAACCGGGGCAGGCGCTGGCCGAGGTTCAGCGGCAGTAGCACAGAAAACTCCTCAGTGGGCAGAGATCTGCCCCCACTACGAGCCACCCCCGCCGTCGGTTCATCCGAATCACCGAAGAGCCGGATGAGTGGGCTGAACGGTATGGTCCGCCATCGAAGCGACCATGGGGGTCGTCTTGGGAATCGCGTTCCGCCATAGCCAGGGTTCAGATTGCCGCGGTCGCCAGTGCATCAATGCATCCTGCACGGCGTCTCGCAGGTCCGAGGGCTGGAACGGTTTGCGTACGATTCGGTCGCCGTCTTGGAGCGTTTCGGCGGCTTGTTGAGACGTGACCGAACCGCTGGCCATGACGACCGGGACATCTGCCGTATCGGGCGTCGTGAGTAGTTCGGCGGCGGTGAAGGGCTTCTCCAGGAAGCAACGTCCTCGTCAAGGAGGTGGGTGGTACCGAGTAGACCGTTCCTGTAGCCGGACATGTAGGGCACTGGAAGGTCCGGCTTGCGTTCGTGCAGCAGCGCGGCCAGACGTCGTCCGGAGATCCCCGGCATGCTCGCCCCACGGCGCAATCCACCACGGCCACGCCCTGGAACCACGTCGGCTTCCCGTCCACAGGATCCGCAAGGTGCGGCCACGTCTCACGCTCCGAATCGGCTGCTGCCGCGCAGCCAGCGATCCTCGGCGGCGGCGAACCGATCCCCGACGGTAATCGGGATGGTCTCCATGATGACCAGAATGCTGACCGGTCAGAAATCCGAACAGACGTCCGGATGCCGTCGCCCTCAGCTTGCGGCAGCGGTCGGCGAGACAGCCAAGGCCGGCCAGGGGGGCGACGGTCGCGGCTGCGCCGCGATCTACGGCTGCCGCCCGCGGTCAGCGACTTTCAGGAGGTGATCATGGGCCAGGGTATAGGCCAGATCACGTCCTGGTGAACGCCGTATTTGCTCGCCGATCGCCTGGGCCGCCGGTGCGCACTCGAGCGCGCGTTGCACAGCGGCGGCGACGTCGTCCGCCGTCGCCGCGTTCGGGTCCAGGGCTACGCCGACGCCTGTGGTCTCGATCGCCGCCGCGCCCGCGAACTGGTCGGTGGAGAACGGGAGCGCCAGCATCGGCACTCCCGCGGTGAGGGCCTCGGTGACGCTGTTGTTGCCGGCGTGTGTGACCGCCACCGACGCATGGTCCAGCAACGCGGTCTGTGGCAGGTAGGGACGCACGAGCCAGGTGTCCGGCACCGGCGGCAGGTCCTGGGCCGACCCGGTCGCGAGCGCCACCCGCAGGCCGGAGCGCCGCAGAGCCCTGATGACCGTGCTCAGCACGTCCGCCCGGATGGACAGGAAGCTTCCGAAGCTGACGTAGACGAACGGCTGGTCGCAGGCCTCCAGCCACGATCGCACATCGGCCGGGACCGTCTCGGTGCGGACCGCCGAGCCGAGGAAGGCATGCGGTGCCGGTAGGGGCCCGCGGGCCAGGTCGTGCAGCGCGGCGGGATAGTTGTAGAGCACCAGGTCGCCGTGTTCGGTGAAGGCGTCCGTCGCGGGGGCAGCGGTGGGCGCGAGAACGTGCAGCGCGGCGTTCCACTCCGCCGTGAACTCGTCCCGCACCGTGCGGCACACCAGGTGCAGCGCGGCGAGCTCGCTCTCGGCCGGGCGGAACGCGGCCGGCCACGCTGTCGGGTAGCCGTAGACCTCGCCGCCGACCGGCAGCGCCGACGGGTGGCCGAGGACGACGTCCACGTGTGGGACGGCACCCGCGGTCAGAGCCAGCCGGGCGCTGAAGGCCAGGTGGTCGACGACAATCTGGTCCGGCCTGACCTGCTCGACCACCTTGAGGACCGCCTGCGCCCGATCGACCGGCTCCCACAGCAGATCGTTGCGACGCGCCTCGGCCTGGAAACGCAACGTCTCGACCATCCCGCGGTAGGTCGCGGCGAAGAACCCGCGCAGGGCGTCGTCCTCGCCGGCCGGCTGCTGCTCCGCCCGGATCACCCCCGGGTTGGAACCCCGGCCGAGCGGGAGGTCGCTGTGCTCGAAGCCGAACCCCGCGACCAGCGCGGCGGTGGCCGAGCCGGTCGCCACCACGACCCGTTCGCCGGCCTGCTGCCACGCGGTGGCAATCGTGGCCAGCGGCAGCAGGTGGGAGGCGTAGTCCGGACTGATCACCAGCAGGGTCACGACGGGTGCTCCTCAACTGCCACAGACGTGTAGATGCCGGCCAGGCTACCCGCCATGGAGTCCACGGTCAGGCCGTCGCTGATCCTGGCCCGGGCCCGGCCGACCCGCGACGGCATGGGCAGGTCGGCGAGATCGAGGGCGGCCCTGACGGCGACGGCCAGGGCTGCCGGGTCACCGGCCCGGGCGAGCAA
>DATMVU010000647.1:0-24884 GCA_035562875.1 Actinoplanes sp.
AAGGTCAGGCCGGTCTCGGGGACGTCCGGGTAGTCCGGGAAGTCTCCGAGGCCGACCAGTTCGATCTGGGCGACACCGAGTGCGGCGTCCAGGATGCGCTGCAGTTCGACGAGCTTCTTCTTGTTGCCGGTTGCGAGGAGAAGTCTGGCGGTCACGCGGTGAGGGCCTTCTGCTGGAGGGTGGCGAGTTCAGCACAGCCGAGCACACCGAGGTCGAGCATGGCGTCCAGCTCGGCCCGGCGGAAGACGCCGTTCTCGCCGGTGCCCTGCACCTCGACGAAGTCGCCGGTGCCGGTGCAGACCACGTTCATGTCGACGGCGGCGGCGACGTCCTCCTCGTAGTCCAGGTCGAGGCGGGCCTCCCCGTCGAACATGCCGACGCTGATCGCCTGAATCGAGGTGTGCAGCACCTTGTCCACCTTGCCGGCCAGCGCCTTGCGCCCGGCCAGCCAGGTGACCGCGTCGTGCAACGCCACGTACGCCCCGGTGATCGAGGCGGTCCGGGTGCCGCCGTCGGCCTGGAGCACGTCACAGTCGAGGACGATCGAGTTCTCGCCGAGCGCCTTCAGGTCGATGCAGGCGCGCAGGCTCCGCCCGATCAGGCGGGAGATCTCCTGGGTGCGCCCGCCGACCTTGCCCTTGACGCTCTCCCGATCGCTTCGGGTGTTGGTGGCGCGGGGCAACATCGCGTACTCCGCGGTGACCCAGCCGAGGCCGGACCCCTTCCGCCAGCGGGGCACCCCCTCGGTGACGCTCGCGGTGCACAGCACCCGGGTGTTGCCGAACTCCACCAGGACCGATCCCTCGGGGTGGATGCTCCACTGCCGGGTCAGAGTCACCGGTCGCAGCTGGTCGGCCGTACGGCCGTCGGGACGTGCCATGCCCCCAACCCTATGCGTAACGGGCCGCGCCGGCTTCGTCCGCCCCGGCTTCGCGTCCCGGATTGTTCATCCGGCGGGGTGCGGGCACCCCGTTGAGGTACGTCGGGCCCGGCACCGCGGGCCGGATCAGCGCCGACGCGGGCGAGGTCCCCGGGGCGGGAATCGCCTCGTGAGCACGCAGGAAACCCTCGACCGACTTGGGCCACCCGTACTTCTCGGCCTGGGTCCGGGCCGCGGCGCGTCGCTCCACCCGGGGCCGTTCCATCAGCTTGCTGACCGCGTCGGCGAACGCCTCGGCCGTCCCGGGCACCGCGACTCCGCCGTCCCCGACCACCTCGGGCAGGGCGCTCTGCTCGTTGACCACGACCGGGGTGCCGCAGGCCATCGCCTCCAGCGTGGTCAGGCCGAACGTCTCCACCGGCCCCGGCGACAGCACCACGTCGGCGCTGGCCAGCAGCGCGGCCACGGCCGGGCGCTCGGAGATGTGCCCGGCGAACCGGACCGGAAGACGAGCGCCGCGGTACGCCAGGGCGGTCCGTCTCGTCCCGTCGCCCGCCATCACCAGGACTGCCGGGACCTTGCCGTTGCGCAGCGCGGCGACCGTGTCGACGGCCAGCTCGGGCCGTTTCGCCGCGGACAGCCGGGAGCAGTAGACCAGCAGCAGCTCGTCGGGGCGCGCGTAGCGGGAGCGGACCGCGACGTCCATCTTGCCGGGGTGGAAGAGTTTCAGGTCGACGCCGAGCGGCACCTCGACCAGGTTGGGCGCCCCGATCCGGCGGAACTCCTCGGCGGCGAACGAGGTGGTGCAGACGATCGTGTCGAACGCCTCGGCGGTGCGCCGGTTGAAGGCGTCGGCGAGCGCGTCCCGTTTCGGCATGCCCCAGACTCCGAGCAGGCCGGCCAGGGTCTCGTGGGACACCATCATCGAGCGCACGCCGCGCCGCCGGGCCCAGTCGCCGGTCCAGCGCAGGGTGGTGCGGTCGGAGACCTCGATCCGGTCCGGCTCCAGGCCGTCGAGGAGTTTGATCAACTCGCGGCGGCCGGCCAGCACGCGGTAGCCGCCGGTGCGCGGCAGTGGGGCGCTGGGCAGCGTGATGACCCGGCCCTGCCTGGTCATCTTGTCGGAGTAGCGGCGCCCGGGGATGACCAGGACCGCTTCGTGACCGGCTGCCTCGTAGCCCCGGCCGAGCTGGCGCAGAGCCGTCCGCAGGCCGCCGGTGTGAACCGTGACGAAGTTGGCCAGGCGAACGATACGCATGCAACAACTCCAAGGTCACGACACGTGGCGCGGCGGTGCGAGCCGATTCTGCCCCCGTACCGGCTCAGAGATCGTATCTGGCGCCGGGACGGACGACTTCGACCGGTCCCGCATAGGCGGCGGTAGCGGCTTCCACAATAGAGGCCTCACTGGCCCACGCCGGGACGAGATGGGTCAGCAGGAGCTTGCCCACATCGGCCTTTGTCGCCGCCTCACCCGCCTCGCCGCCGGTCAGGTGCAGGTCAGGGGGGTTGGCCACGCCGTCTTGGTAACTCGCCTCACACAGGAACAGGTCGGCTCCGGCGGCCAGCCGCAGCAGGGCCTCACAGGGCGCGGTGTCCGAGGAGTAGGCGAGCACCCGGCCGTTGTGCTCGATGCGCACCCCGTACGTCTCCACCGGGTGGTTGACCCGATCGACGGTGATCGTCAGTGGACCGATCGGGAAGGTGCCCGGCTGGAGGCCGTAGAAGGTGTAGACGTCGTCGACCGGTTCGCCCTCGGTGCTGTAGGCGGCGGCGATCCGCTCGGCCGCACCCAGCGGGGCGTAGACCGGCACCGGTGGCAGTGGACCGGCCGGGTCGTACCGGCGCACGACCACGTAGGTGCACGCGTCGAGCATGTGGTCGCAGTGCAGGTGCGAGAGAAGGATGGCGTCGACGCGCCGCATGTCCGAGTACCGCTGCAGGGCGGAGAGCGCACCGGAACCGAAGTCGATCAGGAGCCGGAAACCGTCGGCCTCGATGAGGTATGCCGAACAGGCCGACTCGGGGCCGGGGAAACTGCCGGCACAACCGAGAACGGTTAGTCGCATCCGGATCCCTCTGGCTCACACTGGATCACGCTTCGGGTAACCCGCGGGACAGCCGACGCCCCACCCGACCGGTCCGCGCCGGACTTGTCGAACCAGTCAATCACGGAGCGAAGCGTACGCCGCGACCAGCGCCTGAGGTAAACAACTGATCGATTTGTCGTCAAATCGACAACGCACGTCACAACCCCGATGACCTGGCTCATCACCTTTGCACCGTCACGTCCGGTGATCCACACGCGTTGCTCAGGGTGAATAGTCCGAAGATCAACGGTTGGAGCCGATGTGACCGTCGTCGAGTACACCCGGCCCTCGGCGCCGGTGTTCGTGGAACCCGCGCCGGAGGAACGGATCCCGCTGTTCCGCTTCCCGGCGCCTGACGATCCGGCACCCGGCGACGCCCAGATACTGATCATCGCGTCGTACGGCACACTGCTCGGCCTCTGCGGGCTGGCCGCCGGCCTCTACTCGGTGGTAGCCGTCTTCGGCGGGGCGCCCGGCTGGTACCTGCCGGCCCTGGCCGGGCTGACGATGGCGAGCGTGGGCCCGGTGGTGGCCGCGTTCCTCGCGCTCCACCGACGGGCCCTGCCCTGGCTGCTGCTGCTCGCCGCGGCCCCGCCGATGGGCGCGAACCTCTACGTGGCGATGTCCTACTGAGCGGTCACGCCCAGAGTTGGCCCTCCAGGGCCTCTTCCGCCTCGTTCAGGGTGCCGCCGTACGCGCCTGTCGACAGGTATTTCCAGCCGGCGTCCGGCACCACGAAAGCGACGTCGGCCCGGTTGCCGGCCTTGACCGCCTCGAGCGCCACGGCGAGGGCGGCGTGCAGCACCGCCCCGGTGGAGAAGCCCGCGAAGATGCCTTCCACTTCGATCAACTGCCGGGTACGCAGAACCGCGTCCCGGGTCCCGACCGAGAAGCGCCGGGTCAGCACCGAGGCGTCGTACAGCTCCGGAACGTAACCCTCGTCGATGTTGCGGAGCCCGTAGACCAGTTCGCCGTACCGTGGCTCGGCGGCGATGATCTGAATGCCCTCGACCTTCTCCCGCAGGAAACGGCCGGTGCCCATCAGCGTGCCGGTGGTGCCCAGCCCGGCCACGAAGTGGGTGATCGTGGGCAGGTCGTGCAGCAGTTCGGGACCGGTGGTCTCGTAGTGCGCGCGGGCGTTCGCCGGGTTGCCGTACTGGAACAGCATCTTCCAGTCCGGGTGCTCGGCGGCGATCTGCTTGGCGGTGGCCACCGCCTGGTTCGACCCGCCTGCCGCCGCCGAGAAGATGATCTCCGCGCCGTACATCCGGAGCAGCTGGGTGCGCTCAGCCGACACGTTCTCCGGCATCACGCAGACCAGCCGGTACCCCCGCAGCTTGGCCACCATGGCCAGGGCGATACCGGTGTTGCCGCTGGTCGGCTCGAGAATGGTGTCACCGGGACGCAGGTGCCCGGACTCCTCCGCCTCGCGCACCATGAACAGCGCGGCACGGTCCTTGATGCTGCCGGTCGGGTTACGGTCCTCCAGCTTGGCCCAGAGCCGCACCGGCGGCGCCCCCTCGGGCACCGCCGGGGACAGCCGGGGCAGGCCGACGAGCGGCGTGCCCCCGCAGGCGTCCAGAAGGCTCTCGTAGCGAGCCATTGATAGACCGCCTTCAGTCCGCTTTAGGGGCGGAGGCCGGACGGGACCAGCCGCCGACGAGCGCCGCTGCTGCCGCGAACCCGAGGGCGCCACCGGCGACGGCCGGGAGGATGGTGATCGAGTCGCCGTCCTTGACCTTCGCCTCGAGCGCGCCGAGGAAGCGGACGTCCTCGTCGTTGACGTAGATGTTCACGAACCGGTGCAGGCCGCCCTCGGGCGTGATGAGCCGCCCCTTGAGGCCGCTGTGCTTGGCGTCCAGGTCGTCGATCAGGCCGGTGAGCGTGTCGCCGGAACCCTCGACGATCTTGGCGCCGCCGGTGTAGTTGCGCAGGATGGTGGGGATGCGAACTTCGATAGCCATGGCTGTTTCACTCCTGGAAAGAGGTCGTACGGGAACGAACGGTCGAGAGGTCGCCTTACCGGCAGGGACACTCATAGAAGACCGACGCCGGGCTCTGCCCGAACATGTACGACTGCACAGCTGCGGAAATCACGCCTTCACCGTCGCATCCACGATGTTGACCTCTTCTTCGGTCACCACACCGTCCACGATACGGAACGACCGAATCTCCTCCGAACCCGGCTCACGGGTCGAGACGAGGAGATAGTGCGCACCCGGCTCACCGGCGAACGAGATGTCGGTCCGGGACGGATAGGCCTCGGTCGCGGTGTGCGAGTGGTAGATGACCACCGGCTCCTCGTCCCGGTCGTCCATCTCGCGCCAGACCCGGAGGTGCTCCATCGAGTCGAACTCGTAGAAGGTCATCGACCGGGCCGCGTTGTCCATCGGGATGTGGCGGACCGGCACGTCCTGACCGATCGGGCCGGCGACGACACCACAGGCCTCGTCCGGGTGGTCCCGGCGGGCGTGGGCGACGATCGCGTCGATGATCGCTCGGTCGATGGTCAGCACGGCGTTCACATTACCGTGAGAATTCAACACACCGAGAGTGGCGGTTCACACACTCACTTGATCTCCGGAAGGGCGTTGAGCAGCGACTCCTGGAGATAACCGAGGTAGGCGTAGACCGACAGCTGGAACACCCGGCTCGACCCCGGATCGTCGATCACCGCGTTGTCGAGTTCCTCACCCAGATCGGTGTCGGCGGCGATCTCCAGACGGGTGCCCATCGCGAGACGGGCGTCGTTTATCGCGCGAAGCCATGCCTCGGCGGCCTCACCGTCCAGCCGTACCTCACCCTCCCCCTCGTCGGGAAGGGCCGCGAGAATCGCGCCCGCCTGGTCGATCTTGCCGGTCTTGAGATCGCCCTCGGTGTAGAGGCGGAACTCCTGCGAGTCGTCGGGCCGCTCGGGATAGATGTCCGGGAAGAGACGCGACACCACCGGATCGGTGTGATCCATCCCGTCGGTCAGCAGCCCGACCACCTCGGCGGCCACCTTGCGCAGAACCCGCACCTCATCGTGCGCGAATGTGGCGACACACTGGCCACCGCTGCGTCGGAACATCTTCTTTCCCCACCCGATTGTCGGGACCGGCCGCCGGACCGGTCGACGGTCAACCCCGGTCGACCGTGGCCCAGAGACCGTATCCGTGCAGTTGGTTGGCGTCCATCTCCATGCGCTCGCGAGCACCGATGGAGACCACCGCCTTCCCTTTCGTGTGCACGTCCATCATCAGCCTCTCGGCCTTTTCCTTGCTGAAACCGAAGAGCTTCTGGAAGACCCAGGTCACGTACGACATGAGATTGACCGGGTCGTCCCAGACGATGGTCACCCACGGCCGGTCCTCTTCCGGTACTTCCTGAATCCCCGGCGTCTCGACGGGAGCAACCTGAGGCAACGCCATGCCCCCCATGTTGCCACCGGATTCGCGGAACCGGTGAACCGGTGCTGCGAACCGCAGGTCGCCGGTCGCGTCGTAGGGTGTTCTTGTGGACACCATCGCGCCCGCCCTGATGACCGACCAGTACGAGCTGACCATGATCAGCGCCGCGCTGCAGGACGGCACCGCGGACCGTGCCTGCGTCTTCGAGGTGTTCGCCCGCCGATTGCCCACCGGCCGCCGGTACGGCGTGGTCGCCGGGACCGGCCGGCTGATCGAGCTGATCCGCGACTTCCGCTTCGACCAGGGCGAGATCGACTGGCTGCGGTCGGCCGGGATCATCGACGCGAAGACCGCGGAGTGGCTGGCCGGCTACCGGTTCACCGGTGACGTCGAGGGCTACGCCGAGGGCGAGTTGTTCTTCCCCGGATCGCCGATCCTGACCATCTCCGGCGGGTTCGCCGAGTGCGTGGTGCTGGAGACGCTGATCCTGTCGGTGCTCAACCACGACTGCGCGATCGCCGCCGCGGCCGCCCGGATGGTCACCGCGGCCCGCGGGCGCCCGATCATCGAGATGGGCTCCCGGCGCACCCACGAGCACGCCGCGGTGGCCGCCGCCCGGGCCGCCTACCTGGCCGGGTTCGCGTCCACCTCCAACCTGGCGGCCGGCCGGGCCTACGGGATCCCCACCACCGGCACCTCGGCGCACGCGTTCACGCTGCTGCACTCCGACGAGCCGGCCGCGTTCGCGTCCCAGGTCGCGGCGCTCGGCAAGAACACCACGCTGCTCGTCGACACGTACGACATCAGTCAGGGCATCCGCAACGCGATCGCCGTCGCCGGGCCGGACCTGCGGGCCGTCCGGATCGACTCCGGTGACCTGTCGGTGCTGGCCGGGCACTCCCGGGAGCTGCTGGACTCGCTCGGCGCCACCGAAACGAAGATCATCGTCTCGGGTGACATGGACGAGTACTCGATCGCCACCCTGGCCGCCGAGCCGGTGGACATCTACGGTGCCGGCACCGCGGTGGTCACCGGGTCCGGCGCACCCACCGCCAGCCTGGTCTACAAGCTGGTCGAGGTCGACGGCCGCCCGGTCGTCAAACGCTCGGAGAACAAGGCGACCGTCGGCGGCCGGAAGACCGCGATCCGCCGGCACAAGCCCACCGGCACCGCCACCGAGGAGATCGTCTACTCCCAGGGTGTGCCCGACCACCAGCCCAACGACCGGATGCTCCAGCACACCTGGATCGCCGCCGGCCAGGTCCAGGAGTCGCCGAGCCTGCAGGAGTCCCGCGACCACCTGCGCCAGAACCTGATCTCGATCCCGTGGGAGGGCCTCAAGCTCTCCGCGGGCGACCCGGCCATCCCTGTCGTCATCGTTCCCACCGCATAGGGGTCTCCCATGTCACGCGCGCTGATCATCGTGGACGTGCAGAACGATTTCTGCGAAGGCGGTTCCCTGGCTGTCGCCGGCGGCGCGGCCGTCGCCAAGGGCATCTCGCTGGTGCTCGACAAGGCCGGTGACCGGTGGGACCACGTGGTCGCCACCAAGGACTGGCACATCGACCCCGGCAGCCACTTCAGCGACACCCCGGACTACGTGGACTCGTGGCCGGTGCACTGCGTCGCCGAGTCGGACGGCTCCGGCTTCCACCCCGAGCTGGCCACCGAGCGGATCGAGGCGGTCTTCCACAAGGGTGAATACGCCGCCGCGTACTCCGGTTTCGAAGGTCACGGCTCCGGCGGTGAGACCCTCGCCGGATGGCTGCGGGCCAAGGGGGTCACCGAGGTCGAGGTCGTGGGCATCGCGACCGACCATTGTGTACGAGCGACAGCGCTCGACGCGGCAGCAGAGGGGTTCAGCACCACCGTGCTGCTCGAACTGACCGCCGGAGTGGCCCGGGCCACCACCGACGCCGCCCTGGAACAGCTCCGGGCGGCTTCCGTCGAGGTGACCGGTGAGCCGGTTGTCGACGCCTGAGATCCGCCCCGCCACCGAGCACGACTGGCCGGAGATCTGGGCCATTCTCAGCGAGGTGGTGACCACCGGCGAGACCATGCCGTACGACCCGGGAATGTCCTCGGAATCGGCCCGCGGCATGTGGCTCGAACAGCCGCCCGGCCGGACCGTCGTCGCACTCCTGGACGGTGTGGTCGCCGGCACCGCCAAGATGTCCGCCAACCGGCCGGGCCGCGGCGCGCACGTGTCCACCGCCAGTTTCATGGTGGCGGCCGGTTCCCGCGGCCGGGGAGTCGGCACTATCCTGACCCGGGACGCCCTCGCCTGGGCCCGGGCGCAGGGGTTCGCCGCCATGCAGTTCAACGCGGTGGTCGAGACGAACACCTCAGCGGTCGCCCTCTACCAGCGCGAGGGTTTCCACATCGTCGGCACCGTTCCGCGCTCGTTCGAGCATCCGGTCCACGGACGGGTCGGCCTGCACGTGATGTACCAGGAGTTCGTGTGAGCCCGGCGTCTCATCCATGAGCTTCCTGCTGCTGCACGGCTGGCAGAACCGGCGCCCGGACGGCCACTGGCAGCACTGGCTGGCCGCCGGACTGCGGGCGGCCGGCCACGAGGTCGTCTACCCGCAGATGCCCGACCCGGACGAACCGGTACTCGACGTCTGGCTCGGTGAACTGCGGACCCACCTGGCCGCCCTGCCCGCCGGCGAGCGGACCGTGATCGCCCACAGCCTGAGCTGCCTGCTCTGGCTGCACGCCGCGACCCGGGACGAGATCCCGGCCGGGATCGACCGGGTTCTGCTGGTGGCCCCGCCGTCCCCGGACGTCACCGCGAGCCACCCGGAGATCGCCGGTTTCGTCCCGCCCACCGGCGTCTCCCTCCCACCGGCCGGGACCCACCTGGTGGCCGCCGACAACGATCCGTACTGCCCCGGCGGCGCTGCAGGCGTCTACGGCGAACCGCTGGGCATCCCCACCACGGTCCTGCCCGGCCAGGGCCACCTGGACATGGAAGCCGGTTACGGCCCCTGGCCCGCGCTCCTCGGCTGGGCCCTGACCGGCTCCCCGCTCGCCGCCCGCTGATGGACGGCGCCTCGTCTGCGGTTCCTGACCGGGATCAGCATCGCTGTCATCATCGGCCTGCCGGGCTACGGTGCCACGGCTCCACGACGGCCGGTTGACGACGGCCGCCGTCTGAGCCGCGGTGGGCCTACCTGTCGGCTGTCACCTGCTCGGCCCGTGGGCTGCCCTCCTCGACGGCCGGGGTCTCCCGGCGGCGACGGATCTCGGACGGGAGGACCAGCAGGGCCACCAGGACGCCCACCGAGCCGACGGCGACGAACCCCCACGCCGGGCCCCACTGGTCGATCGCCAGGCCGGCCAGCGGGGCGCCGCAGGCCACGCCGACGGTCAGGGCCGAGTTGTGCATGCCCATCGCCTCGCCACGGGCGGCGGCCGGGATCATCCGGCTGATCGCGTCGGAACTGGCGGTGATGGTGGGGGCGCAGAGGGCGCCGGCCGGGGCCAGCAGCAGGGCGAGCAGCCACCAGTGGTCGCCGCCGAGGCCGACCGGGATGGTCAGGATCGCCATCGGGGTGAAGATGACCAGGATCGGCAGGCCGCGGCGGATCGTGCCGTAGAGGAAGCCGCCGATCAGGGAGAAGAAGGCCCAGAGCGCCAGCACCAGGCCGGCCCACTCGACCTCGCCGGACGCCCGCAACGCGGCGACCACCGCCACGTCGGTGCCGGACAGCACCAGGGTGGCGGCCATCGTGACGGCCAGGATCGCGACGAACCGGGGCTTGAGCCAGCTGCTGCGGGGCACCCGCTCGCCGCTCGCCACCGGTGCCTCGTGTGCGGCCCGGACCGGCGG
Source organism: Actinoplanes sp. (assembly GCA_035562875.1). Taxonomy (GTDB): domain Bacteria; phylum Actinomycetota; class Actinomycetes; order Mycobacteriales; family Micromonosporaceae; genus Actinoplanes. The sequence continues at coordinate 10,195 of DATMVU010000647.1, forward strand.
GTTGAGCAGCCACAGCCCGATGCCGGCCAGGAGGATGCCGACGGCCAGGGCGATCATGGCGCCGCGCGCGCTGCCGACGGTGACGATCAGGACACCGAGGGCGGGACCGGCCATGAACGCCAGCTCGGTGGACATCGAGTCGAGGGCGAACGCCGGCAGCCGGTGCGACTCGGGGGTGAGGGCGGCGATCGCCTGCCGGGCCACCGAGAAGGCGGGCAGGGCGAGGAACCCGCCGACGGCGGCGGCGGGGAGCAGAGCCCAGTACGGCAGGGCCTGCGCCACCAGCCAGTAGATCACCTCGGCGACCGTGGTCAGCACGAGCACCGGCCGCAGGCCCCACCTGTCGACGAGCCGGCCCATCACCGGCGCCCCGAACGAGCCGCCGATGGTGGAGGCCGCTCCGACCAGGCCGGCTGCGCCGTACGACATCCCGAGACCGGTGACCACGTGCAGGGTCAGGACGACGGTGGCCGCCGCGATCGGCACACGGGCGAGCGTCGCCACCATGAGCAGCGAGGTGATCTTCGGTAGCGCGATTGTTTCGCGGTAAGGCGTGAGCAGCATGTCGGATCCTGACCTCCGCTGCACATAGTGCGGCCGGGCCGGGCGAAAACTCCACTGCAATAGGGCCGCTGTGAGCAGGAACGCAAACGGCCCGCACTCCAGGAGTGCGGGCCGTGCGATGCAGTGGAACTCGTCAGTGTTTGTTGCCGCTGACGTCTTCCTGGTAAGTGGCGCCACCGTCGGACTCGGCGGTGAGCGGCCGGGCGCCACCCTCCGGCGGGCCGGCGAGTGAGTGCCCGGCTGCCAGCTCCGGGAACTTCAGGTCGAAGGCGGGCCGCTCGGAGCGGATCCGCGGCATGCGGTCGAAGTTACGCAGCGGCGGCGGGCTGCTGGTGGCCCACTCGAGCGAGTTGCCGTGACCCCACGGGTCGTCGACGTCGCAGACCTTGCCGACCTTGTACGACTTCCACACGTTGTAGAGGAACGGCAGGGTCGACAGGCCGAGGATGAACGAGCCGATGGTGGAGAACGTGTTCAGGAAGGTGAACCCGTCCGTCGGCAGGTAGTCGGCGTACCGCCGCGGCATGCCCTTGGTGCCCAGCCAGTGCTGGACCAGGAAGGTGCCGTGGAAGCCGATCATCGTGAGCCAGAAGTGGATCTTCGCCAGCTTCTCGTCGAGCATCCGGCCGAACATCTTCGGGAACCAGAAGTAGATGCCGGAGAAGACCGCGAACACGATCGTGCCGAAGAGCACGTAGTGGAAGTGGGCGATCACGAAGTACGAGTCGGAGACGTGGAAGTCGATCGGCGGGGCGGCGAGCAGCACGCCGGAGAGACCACCGAAGAGGAACGTCACCATGAAGCCGACCGCGAAGAGCATCGGCGCCTCGAAGCTGATCTGGCCGCGCCACATGGTGCCGATCCAGACAAAGAACTTCATGCCGGTCGGGACCGCGATCAGGAAGCTCAGGAAGCTGAAGAACGGCAGCAGCACCTGGCCGGTGGCGAACATGTGGTGCGCCCACACCGACATCGACAGCGCGCCGATCAGCAGGGTCGCGGCGACCAGGCCCTTGTAGCCGAAGACCGGCTTGCGGGAGAAGACCGGCACGACCTCGGTGATGATGCCGAAGAACGGCAGCGCGATGATGTAAACCTCGGGGTGGCCGAAGAACCAGAAGAGGTGCTGCCACAGCATCGGGCCACCGGTCGCCACGTCGAAGACGTGGGCGCCGAGGACGCGGTCGGCGGCGAGGGCGAAGAGCGCAGCGGCCAGGAACGGGAAGACCATGACCGCGAGCAGCGCGGTGACCAGCATGTTCCAGCACATGATCGGCATCCGGAACATGGTCATGCCCGGGGCACGCAGGGTCAGGATCGTGGTGATCAGGTTGACCGAGCCGAGGATCGTGCCCAGACCGGAGAGGGCCAGGCCGACGACCCACATGTTCCCGCCGATGCCGGGCGAGTGCAGGCTGTTACTGAGCGGGGTGTACGCGAACCAGCCGAAGTCGGCGGCGCCGCCGGGGGTCAGGAACCCGCCGATGGTGATCAGGCCGCCGAACAGGTAGAGCCAGTAGGCGAAAGCGTTCAGCCGCGGGAACGACACGTCGGGCGCGCCGATCTGGATCGGCACCACGTAGTTGCCGAACGCGAACACGATAGGTGTCGCGAAGAACAGCAGCATGATCGTGCCGTGCATGGTGAACAGCTGGTTGTACTGCTCCGGCGACAGGAGTTGCATGCCGGGGCGGGCCAGCTCGGCGCGCATCAGCAGCGCCATCAGACCACCGAGCACGTAGAACACGAAGGCCGTGATCATGTACATGATCCCGATCTGCTTCGCGTCCGTCGTGCGCAGAATCCGAGCGAACGCCGAACCCTTGACCTGCCGCCGCACGGGGTATGGCCGGGTTGCGATCGGCGACGGCGCAACGGTCGTCACGAATTGCCTCCGTTGTCTCGTTCGTCCCTCACGGGGTCTGCTCGAAGTTCGTCCCCCGGGCTCCCCCGAGGACCGCTCTCCGTCATATCCCGAAGATCGGGCGTACCTGGGTGGCAGAATAGTCCCCCACGGTCTTTGGGCCGTCGCGGGGGACCTAAGAGCACTGCCCAGTCACACCGTGTGGACCAACGCCCGATAGTGATCGGTGAAGAGACGGGTGCCGCGGCGGCGCAGCATCGGGTCACGCAGCGCGGGCGGGACGTCACGGGTCCGGTCCCGTTCCCGGGTCCGTTCGCGCACCTCGGCGCACCGTGGACGACGGCGGTCCTCATATGCCCGCAGAGCAGCCGGAATGTCGCCGGCAGCGGTCTTCAGCTCCTGCCCGAGCACCCAACCGTCCTCGAAGGACATCGCGGCACCCTGGGCCAGGGTCGGCGCGGTGGCGTGTGCGGCATCGCCGACCAGCACCACCGGCCCGGTCGACCACGACGGCAGCACGACCTCGTCGGTCCGCGCCACCTGCACCTTCTCCACCCGGTCCAGGATCGCCGGCACCGGGCCGCCGAACGACCCGAACAGCTCGCGCATCCGGGCGAGCGGATCGTCGGGGCTGGGGCTGTCCGGTGCGGTCTCGTCGGCGTAGACGTAGATCCGCCGGCCGCCCATCGGCATGGCGGTGAACGACGACCGGCGGCCGAGCAGCGCCGTCCAGTCGGTGAGCGGCGGGCCGCCGCTGACCACCGAGCGATAGACGATCTGCCCGGTCGGGGTGGCCGGGCCACCGAGTCCGACCTTGTCACGGATCATGGAGCGGCGCCCGTCCGCGGCGACGACCAGGTCGTACTCCGCGATGCCGCCGGTGGAGAACTCGACCTTGGCAGCGCCGTCGACGATCTGCACGTCGCGCACCTCGGTCTCGAAACGCACCTCACCGCCCACCCCGGTGAGCAGGACCTGCTGGAGGTCGGCCCGGGACAGCACCCGGGACTCGCCGACACCGGCCCAGAGGGCGGCCACGTCCATCTCGAAGAGCTGACGGCCGCTGGTGTCCAGGAAGACCTGGCGGAAGATCAGATCGCCGAGTGGGCGGAGCGGCACGTCCAGGCCGAGCAGCCGCAAGGCCCGGGTGGCGTTACCGGGAAGGTGAATGCCGGCTCCGGGGACGACGGAGGCGGGCAGGGCCTCGACCACGTCCGGCCGGAAACCGGCGACACGGAGCCCCCGGGCCGCAGCCAGACCGGCGACACCGGCGCCCACCACGAGGATGCGCAAGGTCATCGCACCAGCGCTTTCTAGTCGATGGATACGCGTCGGAGCCAGAACATTACCCCCAGCCACCGGCGCAGAGGAACACCCGCGATCAGACGCAAGTTGCTCCGACAGCAACTTTCGTCTCATGTGGATGCAGTGCCAGCGCCGTTGCGAAAGCCTTGCCGGCACGGGCCAGCGCCACCGCGCGACGGCGGCGCAAAGAGATCAAGTGCAGGGACTTCGCCGAGGTGCGCATGTGGACGATCGAACCACCCGGGTATGACATTTCCGGGTCACGGGAAACCGGCCACCCCGGGGAGCGACGTGAGGAAGAGCACCGCCAGAATTCCTCCAGCCCGCCCTCCGCCTGCCGATGGGCGAACCGATGGAGAGGCAGATGCGCACCGACCAACCACACGCCGAGCTGTGGCGATCCGCAGCCCGCGTACTCGACCAGAACTGGACCGGCCGTTACACGGTGCCGTCCCGGACGCTGTACCCGCACCAGTGGAGCTGGGACACCGCGTTCGCCGCGATCGGCCTGGCCTACGTGAACCCGGGACGGGCCTGGCGCAACCTGCGGAGCCTGTTCGAGGCGCAGTGGCCGGACGGCCGGGTGCCGCACATCGTCTTCGACCCGGACGTGCCCGAGGACGCCTACTTCCCGGGGCCGCGGTTCTGGCGGGTGCCCGCCTACTCCGGCCGCCCGGCCCGCGGCAGCACCGGTCTGGTGCAGCCGCCGATGCACGCGCTGGCCGCCTGGGAGGTCTACCGGCACGCGGCAGCGCACGGCGCCGACGCCGCTCAGCAGGCCCGCACCGAGTTGGGCTGGCTGTACCCCCGGCTGGTGGCGCAGCAGGAGTTCCTCGGTGACCGGCGCGACGCGGGCGGCAGTGGGCTCGCCTCGATCGTGCACCCCTGGGAGTCCGGTCTGGACAACAGCCCGGCCTGGGACGGCGCCCTCTCCTCGGTACCCGCCGACATGAGCCTGCTGGACACGTACCATCGCCGGGATCTTGACGTCTCGGACGCCACCCACCGCCCGACCGACAGTGATTACGCCAGATATCTGGGTCTGGTGGAGAACTACCGGGACGGCGGTTACTCGGACAACGACCTGGCCCTGCGGCACCCCTTCGTGGTGGAGTGCCCCGGTTTCAACGCCATCCTGGCGACCGCGGAGCTGGCACTCGCCCAGATCGCCGGGGTGCTCGGGCTACCCGCCGCCCACCGGCACCGGGACCGGGCCCAGGGCATCACCGCCGCGATCACGCATCGGTTGTGGGATCCGGAGACCGAGTTCTTCCATGCCCGGGATGTACGGTCCGGCCGGCTCAGCCCCGAGCACGCGGTGAACGGCCTGCTCCCGCTGATGCTGCCGGACCTGGACCGGCACTTCGCCGACGCGCTGGTGGCGGCGGCGAAGTCGGCGCGGTTCGGGCTGCCCGTGACCGGTTACGACCGGACCGGGCCGGCCTTCGACGAACTCCGCTACTGGCGCGGCCCGATCTGGATCAACGTGAACTGGATGCTGCGCCGGGGTCTGCTGGTGCACGGGCGGCGGGACGAGGCGGACGAGCTGCGCCGGGCACTGCTGCGGCTGGTGCACCGCAACGGCCACTACGAGTACTTCCATCCCGGCGACGGCAGCGGTCTCGGCTCACCGGCGTTCAGCTGGACCGCCGCTCTGAGCCTGGACCTGCTGGCCGACGCATCCGCCCCGGCCTACGCCCGCACCTTTCAGCGGACCTGAAAGACGGATCTAGAAGATGACCACCGAGCGGAGTACGTCACCGGTGTGCATCTTGTTGAACGCGGCCTCCACCCCGTCCAGCGCGATCTCCTCGGTGACGAAGGCGTCCAGGTCGAGCCGGCCCTGCTGGTAGAGCTCGGTCAGCATCGGGAAGTCGCGGCTCGGCAGGCAGTCGCCGTACCAGCTCGACTTCAGCGCGCCACCGCGGCCGAAGACGTCGAGCAACGGCAGTTCGATGGTCATCTCCGGCGTCGGCACCCCGACCAGGACCACGGTCCCGGCCAGGTCACGGGCGTAGAACGCCTGCTTGTACGTCTCCGGACGGCCGACCGCCTCGACCACCACGTCGGCACCGAACCCGCCGGTCAGCTCGCGGACCCGCTCGACCACGTCGTGTTCCCGCGCGTTGATCGTGTGGGTGGCCCCGAACCCGCGGGCCCACTCCAGTTTCCGGTCGTCGGTGTCGATCGCGATGATCGTGGTGGCCCCGGCCAGGGCCGCACCGGCCACCGCGCCGTCGCCGACCCCGCCGCAGCCGATGACCGCGACCGAGTCGCCCCGGCTCACGCCACCGGTGTTGATCGCCGCGCCGATGCCCGCCATCACGCCGCAGCCGAGCAGGCCGACAGCCGCCGCCCGGGCCGACGGGTCGACCTTGGTGCACTGCCCGGCGTGCACCAGCGTCTTCTCCACGAACGCGCCGACGCCGAGCGCCGGGGACAGTTCGGTGCCGTCCTCCAGGGTCATCTTCTGGGTGGCGTTGTGGGTGGCGAAGCAGTACCACGGCTTGCCCTTGTCACACGCCCGGCAGTTGCCGCAGACGGCACGCCAGTTCAGCACCACGAAGTCGCCGACCGCGACGTCGGTGACGCCCTCGCCGATCGCCTCGACGACACCGGCCGCCTCGTGGCCGAGCAGGAACGGGAAGTCGTCGTTGATCCCACCCTCGCGGTAGTGCAGGTCGGTGTGACAGACCCCGCACGCCTGCACCTTCACCACTGCTTCACCGGGACCGGGATCGGGCACCACGATGGTGGCCACCTCGACCGGCTTGCCCTTGCCTCGGGCGATCACGCCCCGCACCGACTGGCTCATCTCTTCCACGCACCTTTCACGTTCGACCGGGCCGACAGCCACCCTACGGGTTCTGCAGCAGCGCTTCGGCGACCTTGGCGAGCTGTCTGGCCTGTGCGGCGGTCAGCCGGTCGAAGATCAGTTCCTGGATCGCCCCGGCGTGCCCCGGTGCCGTCTCGACCACCTTCGCCCAGCCCTGTTCGGTGAGCACGGCGATCTGCACCCGGCCGTCGGCGGCGTCCCGCTCCCGCCGCACCCAGCCTTTCTGCTCCAGCCGGGCGACCACGTGGGAGAGCCGGGAGAGGGAGGCGCTGGCGTGCCGGGCCAGCCGGCTCATCGGCAGGCGGCGTTCCGGGGTCTCGGAGAGATTCATCAACACCAGGTAGCCCATATGGGTCAGACCGGCATCACGCTGGAGCTGTGTCTCGATCGCGGCCGGGACCCGGACGAGCATCTCGACGATCTGCCGCCAGGCGATCTGTTGCTCATCGGTCAACCAGCGGGGCTCGTCCATGCTGGCAGGTTAACGGCGATCGGCTGATGATCTGTTGTCCGGTCGGTTGACAGGTCGACGAATCGATCGACTTACGTGAACCTTGGCAGGTAGGCTGTGCGAGGACTTTAATCCCTGACACGACGCCGGAACCGGCTGGCTGGGGGGCCTCGGCCGGTTCCGGCGTCGTGCTCTCAAGTTATTCTCAGTTCGCGGGCGGTTCGTCCTTACCCGCTTCCTCCAGGGCGTCCGCTTCCTCCTTGGTCTTGTGCACGGCGCCGTCGGCGTGCTCCGGCGGGCCGTAGACCGTGTAGAGGACGAGCGGGTTCGGGCCCTCATTGAGGAAGTTGTGCTTGCGGCCGGCCGGCACGACCACCAGGTCTCCCTGCTCTACCTTGCGGGTCTCGCCGGAGATGACGGCTTTGCCGACGCCGCTCACGAAGGTCAGGATCTGATCCACCTCGTGCACCTCTTCACCGATCTCGCCACCCGGCGGAACGGTCATGATCACGAGCTGGGTGTGCTTTCCGGTCCAGAGCACACGGCGGAAGTCGGGGCTCTGCTGCGCGACGGTGGCAATCGTGAAGTGCTCCATGACAGGAGCGTTACCCAGGTCAGGGCTTCCGCAACCGGCCCGGTACGACGGGCTCCGGCCGCCCGATCAGATAGCCCTGCACATAGTCCACGCCCAGCTCCCGGAGCATCCGCAGGGTGGCCTCGTCCTGCACGAACTCGGCGACCGTGTGGATCCCGTACGCCTGGCAGACCTGCACCAACGCCCGTACCAGCACCTGGTCCTGGGGGTTGCCGACCAGATCCACCACGTACTCCCCGTCGATCTTGACGAGGTCGATCGGGAAGAGCCGCAGATAGCGGAACGACGCGTAGCCGGAGCCGAAGTCGTCGAGCGCCAGGCCGCAACCGAGGTCCCGGACCCGGTCGGCGAACCGGCGGGCCTCACTCAGGTTGCCGATCAGGGCGGTCTCGGTGATCTCGAAGGTCAGCTGGGCCGGGTCCACCTCGTACCGGCCGAGGAGCTTCTCCACCTCGGCGGTGAGCCGCGGATCCCCGACCGACCGGCCGGACAGGTTCACCTGCAGGCAGAGGCCGGGCTGCTCGGCGGCGAGGCGCATGGCCCGCTCCACCACCCACAGGTCGATGTCGAAGACCGCGTCCAGGCGCTCGGCGGTGTCCAGGAGCTGGATCGGCGACTGCGGGCCGTCGGCCTCGTCGAGCACCCGCAGCAGCAGTTCGTGCCGGGTCACCCGGTTGGTCTGCAACTCCAGGATCGGCTGGGAGTAGAGGGTGAACCCGTCGGTGCCGAGAGCGTCGGCGACCCGGGTGCGGTAGGAGCCCTGCCGGTCGCGGACCGGAACCGGATGCGCGACCAGGGTCATCGGGCGGCCCGCCTCCCGCGACTGCCGCCAGGCCTGCTCGGCGTCGATCAGCAGGCCGTGGCTGCCGGCCTCGGCGTCCCGCTCGAACCGGACCAGGCCGGACCAGGTGCCGGCCACCGCGCTGAGGGCGGTGATCAGGGCTCGGGCCTGTTCCCGGGCGGTACGCCAGCTCACGTTCGCGAACAGGACGGCGATCTCGTTCGGGCCGACCCGGCCGAGCAGGTGCTGGGGCCGGACGTTCTCCTCGACCAGACGGGCCGACAGGTGCAGCAGGTCGGCGTTCCGGTCCGGTCGTACCGCAGTCGGGTCCTCGCAGGCCTGGATCCGGACCACCAGGAGCGCGCCGCCCGCGCCGCGCAACGCCCTGTCGATCTCGTCGGCGAACCGCGCGCGGGTCAGCAGACCGGTCGCCGGGTCCGGCTCGATCAGCGACGCCTGCACGGTCTCCCCGCGCCGGGTGAGCCGGACCGACTCGCGGCGGGCGCGTTCCCGGACCGAGACGTCGCGGACCGTGCCGCGGATGCCGCGCACCACGCCGTCCGCGCCGGCCATCGGCTCCAGCGCGCAGTCGACGTCGAACCAGCCGCCGTCGGCACGCATCAACCGGACCGTGGTGTGCACGGTCCGGCAGCCGGTCCAGGCCTCGGTGATGGCGCCGAGCGCCCGCGCGTGGTCGTCGCGGTGCACGTGCCGGGACAGGATCTGGCGGGTCTTGCCCTTCTCCTCCGGGTCGCGGCCGATCATCGTGGAGAGCGCCGCGGACCAGACGATCTGATCACCGGCGGCGGTGTAGGTGAACCAGGCCGCCCGATCGTCGACCGGCTGCCGCGGCTCGGGGAGGGAATGCGGTGGCGCGGGAGTACAGCGCTCCCGTTCTTCGGGCACCGTCATGCCCCACCACCTCCCCCCTTGTACATGGTCGCGCTCCCTGCCAGCACTACCAAGACCCCTCACCTATTACGACCCGTCACCAGGCCGTAGTAACAGTGGACATCGGCGTCAAAGTTTTGACGTATTCGCGGGCAAGGCCAGGAGCAGGGAATTATCGCCCATCCAGAGTAGCGAAACAACCGAATGGACGACCTCGTTCCCCTACAATTCCGCCGAAATACCTTCACCTACTCGATGACTGACAGTTACTGGACGTGTCGGCAAGGGAACCTTCCGCATCCGCCGGACACCGAGAGTGCTCCCCTGCGGACCATCAGTGACAGTCACGCGGTGGTGATCTCCAGCTCGTCGAGCCGCTGCCAGACCGGCCGCATCGCCATCTCCGGGTCCCGGGCGAACAAACTACCCCGGATCCGTACGAACACACAGTTGCCCACCCGCTCCAGCACCGACTGCCGCCGCATGTCCGACTCCCAGTGGTCCGGCCCCTGGTAAGAGTCGGTGTCACACTCGATCGCCAGCCGCCGTCCGTCCGGGGCGTTCACCACGAAGTCGATCCGATAACCACCGATCCGGAACTGCGGAATCGGCCGGTACCCCCGCTCGACGAGCGACTTCATGACCTCCCGCTCGAAATCGGTCTCGCAGTTCCCCGCCGAATCGGCCGCGGCGTCCGCCAGCGGCAGATCGATGGCGTACGACAGCAGCAGCCGTCGCGCGTCGTCGTCGAGCAGGGCGCCCGGCCGTACCGAATGGAAGATCCACAGCTGGTCGCGGGCCCGGGAGGCGGCCACGTTGATCCGCCGGTGGTAGTCCCGTTTGGTGAACGCCGCGATCCGCGGATCCCGCTCCGACACCACCATCGAGACCAGCACCACGTCCCGCTCGTCACCCTGGAACGTGTACGCGTCACCGACCCGCAGCCGCCGGGCCTGGATCTCGTCCTCACCGATCGCCGCACGCAACTGCTCCAGCAGCCACGCCGCCTGCCCACTGCTGCTCAGCAGACTGATCACGCCGAGGGTCCGGCCGTCGTACCGGGGATCCGCCACGATCTTCGTGACCCGATCGACCAGAGCGGTGGCCTCCTCCCGGTTCACGTCACCGAACCCGGCCAGCGGCTGCCGCTCCCCCGCCTCGCAGAACACCGTCTGGATCGGGGGCAGCGCCGGACGGTCCGCCCGCAACGGCAAGATCCGGTTGTCGTAGTAGTGCCGTGACGAGAACTCGATGATCTGCGGCACGCTGCGGAAATGCTCGGTCAGCAGGATCCGCTCCGGGGACCGGCGCACCGCGTGGTCGTACAGCGACGACTCCGGGTCGAAATGCTCCGCCGACGGCACCCCGGTCAGATGCCGCTCGATCAGCCCCTGCACCGACCCGGTGAACCCGATCTGCGGCCCGATCTGCGCGTCGTCACCGACCACCACGGCCCGCTCCGCCAGCGACAGCACCGGCAGCGCGAACAGATCCGCCTGCGACGCCTCGTCGACGATCACCACATCGAACCGGGCGCCCCCGGCGAACTGCTCGATCGCCCGGTCCACCGACATCACCCAGACCGGCACCGCGGTGACCGCCTGCTCCATCGCCTGCTGCGCGTGCGCCTGCCAGGTCGCGGCGGTCCGCCCGGTGCCCTTGCCGATCTTGCGGAGCGCGGCGGTCCAATCGGCCAGCGCGGCTCGGCGCCGGTCGTCGAGCGCCCGGGACACCTCCAGCCACGCCGACGCCACCACGAGTTCGCTGGTCAGTCTCCGGATCCGGTCCCGGGCCCGCTCCACCCGCCGGGCCAGTACCGCCGGATCCACCTCGCCGACCACCCCGTCGAACCAGGTCTGCGCCCGCCGCCACTCCCACGCCTGAAGGCACTCCTGCCCGGGGACCACCGGAAGCTCACCGCTGCCGAGCCGTTCCGCCCACTCCGGCGCGGCCGCCGCCAGCCGCCGGAACGCGGCGTCGAACCGCATCACGTCCGGCTGCAACAGCACCAGTCGGCGCACCTCACCGATCGCCTCGTCCCAGCCGTCCAGCTCCGCCCACGCCGCGGTCAGATGCGGCCACGGCGCCACCCGTTCGGCCACCGCGCGTTCCAGGGCGCGGGCCCGCTCCAGGTTGAACACCTCGGCCGCCGCCTCCAGCGACTCGGTCACCGCACCCAGCGCCGCCGCGTCGATCACCAGCTCGCACTGCGGCATCAGCACAGCGATCCGGCGGGCCAGCGGCGGCCACCGGTTCAGGTCGAAGTCCAGCGACTGGTTCGCCTCGGCCAGCAGCGTGCCCGCCCAGATCTCCGGATCACCCCAGCCACCGGCCGGCTCCGGCACCGACAGCCGCTGCACCCACTCCGCCCAGGCGTCACCCAGCCGGCGGCGGGCCTGCGCGCGGCGTACCGCCTTCACCGCGAGATCCACATCGGCGACCGTGCGCAGCGGCTCGTCGTCCACCCGCACGTCGTCGGCCAGCCGGAACAGGCCCGGCTGCAGCAACCGGTTCAGGTGTTTCCCGGCCGCGAACCGCTGGCGCACCTCGTCCAGCCGGGTGAGCAGCAGTTTCGGCTCGGCCAGCAGGTGCTCACCGATCGACACCCGATGCCCGGTCACCGCCCGGGCCAGCGACGCCAGCTCGGCGAACAGGTTCTCCGTCACGACCACCTGATCGTTCCAGAGAGTCCGCCAGTGCGGGTCGTCCAGCAGGCGACCCAGCCGGCCGGTCCACAACCCCTCCCGGCGGCGCAGCCAGGCCACCGCCTCCCGGAGCTCGGCCAGTAGGTCGGCCATCCCGGCACGGTTCTCCGCTCGTACCGCAGCCATGTCGACACCCTCGTCGGCCAGCAGTGCGATGCGCGCCTCCGTCCTGGCGCACCTCTCCCGGGCCGCCGCGGCAGCGGCGCCGTCCGGCAGATCCGAGATCTCCGGCAACGGCCGCATCGACGCCGCACGATCCTCCGGCGGCAGCCTCCTCGCCAGCTTCAGCAGCATGGCGAACTCCTCGATGGTCAGCGGCGGCGGCCCGGACACCGGATCCGGGATGCCACCGTGCACCGCCGCCCGCTCGCGCAGCCACGCACCCACCTCCGAGGGCAAGAGCATCACCCCACCGATTTGGTACGTCTGGGCTTCGCTCTCCGCGATCTGCCGCAACCCTGCGGTGGCCGCCGCCAGTTCCCGCTCGGCCTCCTCGATGTTGCGGGTCAGCCGAGTCACCCGGCGGGCCTCGGCCTCCTTGTCCAGAGTCGCCGCCCGATCCGACAACTCACGTGCCGCCGACTGCAGTTGTTCCAACTGATCGGTGGTCCGGCCGAGCACCGCCAGGCACAGCGCCCGCACCTCCTCCGGCAGGCCGTCCCGGAGCACCCGCAGCGGCTCCTCCTTCTGCGCCACCACCAGGACCCGCTTGCCGTTCGCCATCAGATGACAGATCAGGTTGCGGATCGTGTGCGTCTTGCCGGTACCCGGCGGGCCCTGCACCGCCACGTTCCGGTGATGGGCCAGCCGGCGGGCGATCGACTCCTGCGCCTCGTTCGTCGGCAACGGCATGAGCAGCCGCCCGCCCACCCGCTCCCAGGACTCCGGACGGTCGTCCGGCATCAGCAACCGGCTCGGTTCGTGCGCCACCACAGCGGCCAGCGCACCCACCCCGCCCGGGTCACCGCCGGTCAGCCGGTCCCGCAGGCTCTCCAGGAACCCCCGGAGCTGACGTTGCCGGGGACGAGCGAACAGGACGGTGACGTCCTGGATCTCGACACCCTCGATCGCGACGCCCTCGATCGCCGCCTGCTTCGTCGCGCGGTCGAAGAAGTCCCGTCGCTCGGCGTCGTTCCACAGATCCACCTCGACCGTGCCACCCGGCCCGGCCAGCCCCGCGAGCGCCTCGATCTGCAACCGGGCCGGGCCGGCCGGGGACACCGAGATCACCGCCCGGTCCGCGTCGTACTCGATCAGGACCGGGGTCGCCACCAGCGGGTACCTGATCTGCACACCGTCGATCTCGGTCTCCAGGAGGCCGTGGCCCCAGACCAGCTCGGTGGTGGCGCTGTTCATGTCCAGCTGGTGCATCCGGTCGAACAGCCTGCGATGCAGCTCGTCTACCTTCCGGCGGCCGGCGGGCTCGTCGTCGGGCTGTTCTCTCCGGTCGCCGTCGGCTGCCGGCCCCGGCGTCGCCGGTCGGCCGACCCGGAGCCAGGACGCGTCGTCACCGGCCGGGCCGACCTGACAGTCGGCGTGTTCGGGCAGGTCGTGCAGCCAGTGCGCATCGGACGGCACGGTGCGGGCCGGGCGGTCCATCTGCGCCCGAACAGCGAGGAGATAGTCGGCGACCGCCACCGCCCGATCCCGGATCGTGGTGGGCGATTCACGCTGCTCGGCCATCCTCGGGAGTGTAGGGCTTGGCCCCCTTCCCGCGAGTGTGCGTACCGGCCTGTTTCGGGCCTGCGCGCGGGCTTAAGGAACCGCTAAGGTTACGCCCGCTGATCTTGCACATCCACGGCCATCGGGGACACACGTGAACCAGGGTTGGGCGGAACGGGACGGGAACGGGCACTACTGGCCCGCCCAGCCGCCGATGATTCCGCCGCCGTTCTACGCCACCCCGACCGACCCACTGGTCAGTCCCGACTATCCCGGCTGGTGGCGGCGCAGCATCACCCTGATCCGGCAGATCTGGAAACCCGCGCTGATCCTGCACACGATCGCGGCGGTGCCGACCCTGGCCCTGACCGTCCCCACCGACCTGGCCTTCACCGCGCAGACCCAGGCGCTGATGACCACCGAACCACCGGTGTTCCTCCCCTACTTGGGCGCGGTAGCCCTCACCATCGCCGCCGTCCTGGCCGCAAGCCTGATCGCCGCGGTGACCACCGCCGTCAACGTCCACCTGGTGATCCAGGCCGCCACCGGCCAGCCGGTCAACCTGCGAACCGCCGCCACCACAGGCCTGCGCCGGGCCCCCGCCGTCATCGGCTGGCTCCTGATCGCCAACCTGCTGACCACAGTCGCCCTACTGATGTGCGTGCTGCCGGTCTTCTACGTGGGCGCGGCCCTGATGATCCTGCCCGTACTGGTCACCGTGGAACGCGGCTCCGGCATCAGCCGGGCCTTCGCCCTCTTCCACGCCGACCTGGGCACCTCGGTAGCCCGGGTGGCCAGCCTCTTCGGCCTGACGGCCGGCATGACGATCGCCCTCAGCACCGTCTCGGTGACCCTGGAACTGGCGATCGGCGGCACCGCCGGCACCGTCACGGCCTCCCTGTGGAACGGCCTCTATCTACTACCGGCCGGCATAGCGGTAACCCCACTACTGGTCACCGCATACGCCGACATGCGCTCCCGCCTGGAACCCTTCTCCACCGCCTATCTGATGCCCCCCCCCCCCCCCCCCCCCCCC
>DATMVU010000648.1:0-2968 GCA_035562875.1 Actinoplanes sp.
CAGCACGTTGGCCAGCCGTAGCTGGTGGCCGCGGCCGGCGAGTTCGACCAGGGCGTGCTGCAGGGCGGGCACCTTGGACTCGCCGGCCAGGGTGTCACGGGTGGCCGGGTCGGCGGTGAGGGCGAGTTCGGCCAGGCGGGCGCTGACCGGGAACCAGGGTGCGGCGGCGAACCGGGGGGCGTGCGCCTGCAGCAGGGACCGGTTGTCCTCGGCGATGGTGCGCCACTGCGGATAGGCGTCGATCTTGGTGAGGGCGAAGACGACGGCGTCGACCCGTTCGGTGGCGGCGGCCAGGAAGTCCAGTTCCGGCTGGGACAGCGGGGCGGAGGCGTCGGCGACGAACAGCAGCGCGGTGGCCCGGCGGACCGCGTCCAGGGCGATGGTGGCGTGCACCGGGTCCAGGCCGCCGGCGCCGGGGGTGTCCAGCAGGGTCAGGTACTGCAGCAGCGGCGCCGGGTGGGTGACCTCGATCTTGCGGGTCCGCTGCTTGCCGCGGGCCCACTCGTCCAGGGAGTCGATCTCGATCTCCTCGCCGCCGGGCAGCCACGCCCGGGCGCTGAACGCGGTGCCGGGCACGAAGCTCAGGTAGGCGGCGGTGGTGACCGCGGCGTCCACCGGGGACAGACCGGGCACCCCGAGCAGGGCGTTGATCAGGGAACTCTTGCCGCGTTTGGTCTCGCCGACGACGACCACGCCGGGGCGGGTCAGGTGGGCGCGGCGCAGCTCGATCAGGTCGGCCGCAGCGTCCGGGTCGGCGGTCCGCAGGTACGACACGGTGTCCCGGACGGCCGTGTCGAGCAGGGCGGTCAGGTCCTGCACTGGCGTACCTCCTGGGCGAGCAGCTGGAAACCGCGGTGGGCGACGTGCGCGAGCCGGGCCTGGGCGGGTCCGGCACCGTCGACGGCGTACGCCCGCCAGCGGCCCGCGGCCCGGACCGCTGCGGTGGCGAGTTCACCCGGGTCGGCCTCGGGCAGCCGCAGGATCCAGCGCGGGTCGTCGGAGGTGGCCAGGCGGATCAGTTCCTGCTCCCAGTCCTGCGGCAGGCGCACGGTTCCGGTGGCGGCCCGCTGGGCGGCGTCCAGCAGCCGCAGCCGGTGGTAGGCGGGGTCGCGCAGGGCCTGCTCCACGGCGTCCCGGATGACCGGGCGGGACTGCTGGTCGAAGGAGGCCAGACGCTCGAGACGGGTCAGGGCCCAGCCGGCCTTGATGGCGTCGGAACGCCAGCGGAACGTCTGGTCGACGGTGGCGGTGAGCCGGTCCAGGCCGGACGCGGCACCGAGGCGGCGCACCAGTTCACCGGTGCCGAGGCGGGGCTCGGCGGTCAGCAGGGCGCAGGCGTAGCCGATGCCGTACAGGTCGAGCCGGATCAGCAGGCGTTCGCGCTGGTCGGCGGCGACCGGGGCGGGCCGGGTCCGGAACAGGTCGGCCGACAGCAGCAGGATCTGCAGGTCGGCGGCGGGCAGGGCGGCCAGTTTCGCCAGAGCGTCGCGGTCGGCGCCGGTGAGCCGGCCGGCGGTGGCGGTCTCGGCGAGCAGCCCGGCGACCGGGACGACGTCACCGACGGTGCGCAGCAGCAGCCCGGCCTGCTGTCTGGCGAGCGGTTCGGCGACCGGCCACGGGTCACCGGCACCACCGACCAGGGTGTCTATCTTGCCGAGTACGCCGATCGCGTTGATCGGGCTGGTCGCCAGGCGGGCCGACGCGGTGTGGAAGGCCTCCAGGGCGCGCACGTCGTCGGCCCGCACCGCCTGGGTGAAGACGTAGACGACGGCCTCGGCGGCGGCCACCTCGTCGGCGGAGTCGTCGTCGATGCCGACGGCGGCCTCGGCGCGGGCGCTGCCGGCCGCGTCGGTGGAGGCCAGGCCGGGGGTGTCCACCACGGTCAGGTCCCGCAGCCGGTCCGAGGTCAGGGCCACGTCGACGTACGCGATCCGGGTCGCGGGCACACCGAGGCGCGCCGGGACCATGCCGTCCTCGTCCAGCGGCAGGCTGTGCCGGTCACCCTCACGGGTGACGACGTCGATGCGGTCGGCGGGCCCGTACCGGAACCGGGTGACCACCCGGGTGCACTCTCCGGCCGCGGTGGGGGCGACACGACGACCGATCATCGCGTTGACTAGTGTCGACTTTCCGGCTTTCAGGCGACCTGCGATGGCCACTCGTAACGGATCGTGAAGCCGGTTACTGATCTGCCGGACCTGTTGACCTGCATCGGAGGAGACCCGGGTGACGATCTCGTGACACAGCGTCGCGATCCCGGTGGTGAGCTGACCGGTCACTGCGACTCGTCAGCGCAGCACAATGTCGGCGACAATGTGCGTATCGCGGCTGTCGTCGTCACGAAGGGACCTTTCGATCGCAGTGGCTCTCGCACCACAGACTACGGACGTGATCCCGGCGACCGGGATCCCGTGTTCGTGCCAGTGACATCGACTTCGAGGGGAGAGCGCACGTGACGGACGAGCCAGAGACGGCCGCCCGTACCGCGTTGCGCCAGGGGCCCGCCCTGGTGGTGCTCACCGGCCCGCCCGGCAGCGGCCGCACCACCCTGCTGCGCCGGATCGCCGCCGCGGTCCCCGGCCCCGCCCACCTCGGCGGCGGCCTGGCCATGCTCGCCGAGGTCCCGGCCCTGGCCCTGTCCCGGGCGGTCCGCGCCCGGCTGCCCGCCGACGACGTCCCGCTGCTGGCCGAAGCGGTCCGCTCCCGGATCCGCGGCGGCCTGCTGGTCCTCGACGACCTGCAGTACTGCGACCCGGCCACCGTCGCCGCCCTGCCGCACCTGGCCCGCTCCTGCCGGGTGCTGGTCGCGCTGCGTACCCCGCACCGCCTGCCCGAGCCCCTGGCCGCGGCCCTGCGCCAGGCCGCCACCGCCTGGCTGCCGGTGCCGCCACTGACCACCGCCGAGGCCGCCGCCCTGGTCCGGCAGACCGCCGGTGGCCTCGGCGACCAGGCCGCCCAGGCGGTCGTC
>DATMVU010000649.1:0-3678 GCA_035562875.1 Actinoplanes sp.
CAAGGCGGCCGCCGTGCTCGTTCAGTACATTGAGATGTGCACGTGGTTGGTGTGCCAGCCGGAGGGGTCGTTGCCGCCCCACGGGTTGTTGTAGGCGTGCCAGCCCTCCTTCTGGGTCCAGATCTTGCGGTACCAGATCACGTACATGATCCCCAGGTTGTCGGCGTTGGCGACCGCCCACGCGGCCATCGAGTCGCCCTTCGCCTTCTCTGCGCCGTGCGCCTCCCCACCGGAGGTCATCATCCAGTCGCAGGCCCGGCCCTTCGGGTGTTCGCCGTGGTCGCTGGGCCGGTAACAGCCGGGTTTGCCGTACGCCGCCATGGCCTTCTTGACGATGTTGTCGGTACGCGGGGTCAGGCAACCCCGGCCGGTGGTCGGGTCCGGCTGGATCACGCAGCCCTCCGCGGGCCAGGAGCCGTCCGGGTTGCGCGGCACCGGCTCCACGGTGCCCGGACCGGCGACCACCTTGGCGCAGTCCAGCTCGGTGCCGCCGTGCGCGCGAACCTGGTCGATGGCCAGGGCGGTCCACTTGGTGTAGGCGAGAGGGAGGCCGCTGCGCTGCACCGCCTGAGCCGCCTCGGTGAGCTTCATCCGCTCCCATCCCGGTACGTCGAGCAGGCCGGCGTTGTCCGGTGGTGGCGGGCCGCCGTAGAACGCGTTCGTCGCGTAGTCCACGTCGGTGAGCTGCTCGACGGTGCCCCAGCCCATCTCCGGGCGCTGCTGGAACAGGCCGACCGAATCCCGGTCGCCGTAGTCGATGTTGCGCATCGTCGACTCCTGCATGGCGGTCGCGACCGCGATCGCCCAGCCGCGCGCCGGGACGTCCCGCTCCCTGCCGATCTCGATGATGCGCTTGACGTTCGCGGTCTGCTCGGCGTCGAGTTCGGGGCTCTCCCCCTCGTACGGCAGGCAGCTCCCGGCGTCGGCGACACTCGCCTCGGTCGGGCTCTCCCCCAGGCCGAGCGCGACCACCAGGACCAGCAGGGCCACCGTCACGGCGGCTAGGGCGGTCTTCACAGCTCAGCTCCACGGTCGCGCATGAACGGTTCCGGGTCGACGAACTCACCGTCGACCTTGACCTCGAAGTGCAGGTGCGGGCCGGTCGAGTTACCGGTCGACCCGACGGTGCCGATCTTCTCCCCGGCGACGACCCGCTGGCCGGGCTCGACCGAGAAGGTCTCCAGGTGGCCGTACCTGGTCACGATGCCGCCGTCGTGGGCGAGGGTGACGAGGTTGCCGTACCCACCGAGGCCGAGATGTCCAGGGCGGTCGCAATAGTCGCTGGTGCATCGTGCGTCCTCGATGACACCATCACCGGCGGCGACCAACTCGGTACCGGTCGCCGCGCCGAGGTCGGTGCCGGTGTGCATCCGGCAGCCACCGAGGCACCGTTCGCCGTACGACGAAGTGATGTCAGCTTTGACGGGTTTGACCCATTCGCCGGATCCGGTGGGCTCCGGATCGTCGGCGGCCTGCGTGGCAGCCGAACCTCCGCCGAGTCCGATGATGAGCGCCAGGCCCGCAGCCAGGGCAATGATCAGGGGCGATGCCTTGCCTGTGGCTTCGGTCACCGCGGCTCCGAGACAGGCGGAGTAGTCAAGGGGTTGCGCTGGGCGTTCATCCTCGACTCCTAAGTGTCCGAT
Source organism: Actinoplanes sp. (assembly GCA_035562875.1). Classification (GTDB taxonomy): domain Bacteria; phylum Actinomycetota; class Actinomycetes; order Mycobacteriales; family Micromonosporaceae; genus Actinoplanes. Next base: position 1,644 of record DATMVU010000649.1, read on the forward strand.
CGACTAAACGGATCGACGAAAGACGTACACATTGCAACGCTAGACAATCCAAACTGTACAGACAAGGATAGATCCATGTCCTCTTCTGACCACTGGCCCGCGGCCCACCGTGATCGCTACCAGACCGAGCCGAGGACGGACTTCGCGCACCGAGCCGCCGTCGCTCAGGAGCAGACGGACGACACCGCGCGTGCTGCATCGGACACCGAACCCGCACCCGACAAGGGGGATGCCGTGACCACCACCCCGGCCACGCCACCGGCTACTCCGGCACCGACACCGGCCGAGACCCCGGAGACCGTCACCACCCCTGCCACCACTACCGCCACCACCCCGGCCGCCGCCACCTCGCCGACCGCGGCCAGTCTGCTGCCGCGGCACACCACGTTGCGTGAACTGCCGGCGACCTGGGGCTGGCGGGGGCGAGTGCATCGGCTGACCAAGGGCGCCGTCGCACCGAAGCCCACCGAGGCGGAGGTCCGGCACCGGCAGGCGACGGTGGCCGTCCGCCGCGCCTACGCCCGCCCGATGACGGTCATGTTCGCCAACCCCAAGGGCGGCGCCGGCAAGACCCCGGCGACGCTGCTCGCCGGGGCGACGTTCGGGCAGGCCCGCGGGGGTTACGTGGTGGCCTGGGACAACAACGAGACCCGCGGCACCCTCGGCGTGCGCGGGCTGATGCCGGACCAGGACCTGACGGTCTGGGACCTGCTCGGCCACCTGGACCGGTTCGAGCGGATCGACGCCCGCGCCGGTGACCTGTCCGGCTATGTGCGGGCCCAGGGTGAGGCCCGGTTCGACGTGCTGGCCTCCGACGAGTCACCGGAGAACATGTCGGAGATCGGGGCCGACGAGTTCGAGCGGCTGCGGGCGGTGCTGTCCCGGTTCTACAAGCTGGTGCTCGTCGACACCGGCAACAACATCCGGGCGACCAACTGGCAGGCCGCCGCGGACGCCGCCGACCTGCTGGTGGTCTGTTCGTCGTACCGCCGCGACGTGGCCTTCTCGGCGGCCTGGATGCTCGACCACCTGGAGCGCACCGGCCGCGGCGACCTCGCCCGGCGGGCGGTGACGGTGCTGTCGGCCTCGCACCCGCAGGTGCCGCAGGAGGCCCGCGCCGAGATCATCGAGCACTTCTCGGCCCGGACCAGGGCGGTCGTCGAGATCCCCTACGACCCGTCCATCGCACCCGGTGAGCGCATCGACGTCGCCACCGTCGCCCAGGGCACCCGCGACGCGTGGCTGTACGCCTGCGCGGCGATCGCGGACGGCCTCGCCGAAGCCGACCAGACCCGGAGGTAACACCCGATGAGCAGCACGCTGCACGCCCTGCAGACGACCGCCGACGTCCTCGCGGCCGCACCGACCAACCCGTTCGACGGTGTCGTCCCGAACTTCACGGTCTTCGGCACCGAGTTCAACACCGCCTGGAAGAAGGTGCTCGGCGCCCTGTGGGCCCTGGCCTTCGCGGCCATCGCGGTCTACTGCGTCAGCGCCACCGTCAAGTTCGCCTCGGCGAAGAAGCAGGGTTACGAGCACGGCATCAGCGAGAGCGCCCGCGACCTCAAGAACGGTGGCATCGCGGCCGGTCTCTGCGCCGGCTTGCCGATCATCTTCAGCGCCATCCTGTCGGTGATCGGCTAGGCGGCCGATGCCGATCAAGGTCACCCTCGACACCAGGACCGAGCCCGGGGAGCCCCGCCGCGCCCCCCGGTGGACCGTGCCGGCGCTGCTGGTCACGGCCCTCGCGCTCGGCCTGGCCATCGGCATGCTCGGCGGGCCCGGCACCGGCACCTCGCCGGAACCGGTCACCTCGGACGCCGTCGACGCGCAGACGCCGATGGACCTGCACGACGACGAGGATCACGGCGGTCACGGCGTGGGCCAGCTGCCGGTCAGTGACGTGGCCACCGGCCGGGGCGGCACCCGGACCGGGCCCACCGGGCTCCCGGCCGGGTTCCCGAACACCCAGGCCGGCGCCGCTGCCGCCGCCACCGTCTACCTGGTGGCCCTCACCTCGACCGGGGTGTACGAG
>DATMVU010000650.1:0-2361 GCA_035562875.1 Actinoplanes sp.
TCGGTGGGGCGCAGGGAGGCCGCGGCGGCCAGGGGATGCCGGGGGCCGACCATCACCTGCAACGGATCATTCAGTACGGGTCCGGCCGGCGACGTCCGGCTGCGGGCGCTGTTCCGCAATACGATCGCCGTCAACGCGCTGATCATGGCCACCGAACCGTTGCTCGCCGTCCTGCTGCTCGGCGAATGGAGTGCTCGCCGGCGCCGTCGGCGCGCGGGCCGCGATCGGCGCCGCCGGGATCCTGCTGCTGTGCACTCCATTGCTGGGTCACCTGCCCGACGCCGGGGATTCACCGGGCGGCACCCGTGCTGTTCGACGGCGCTGGCTTGCATGGGGAGGGTGACTGAGACGATCATCGTGGCGCGTGCCGAGCCGGGGCTGCTGCCGCACTTCCCCGACATCGTGAAACTGGCGGACGGGCGGCTGCTCGCGGTCTACCGGGAAGGCGCCGGGCACGTCGAGTCGGACGGCCGGATCCGCCTCACCGAGAGCACCGACGCCGGTTCGACCTGGTCGCCGCCCCGGACCGTGGTGGACGGGCGGTTCGACGACCGGGACCCGAAGATCGCCGAACTGGGCGACGGCACGGTGCTGCTGACCTGGTTCGTGCTGGACTGGGCTGCCGGGGCGGGGCACCGGGCTCTGGGCACGTACAGCAGCCGCAGTGCGGACGCCGGGCGGACCTGGAGCGAACCGCTGATCGTCGGGCCGTCCTGGGCCGTCTCGCACGGGGCGGTGGTGCCCGTCGACGGCGGTGACGTGCTGGCACCGCTCTACGGCCGCCCGCCCGGCAGCCGTTGCGAGCAGGCACTCGTGGTGCGCAGCAAGGACGGCGGCCGCACCTGGCAGGGGGCCGAACCGGTCACGGTGGCCGCCGCGGACGACATCGACTTCCAGGAGCCGACGCTGACCACGATCGGTCCCGAGATCATCGCGCTGATCAGGACCACGGCGGGGTACGCCTACCTGTCCCGTTCCCACGACGGAGGCCACACCTGGGATACGCCCACCCGCACCGACATGCCGGCGTCCTCCCATCACGCGCTGCTGCTGGCGAGCGGCGAGGTGCTGGTGACCTACGGCGATCTCACGCCCCGGTTCTCGGCGCACCGCGACACCGCCGGCCGGATCGTCACCGATCCGCACGGCACCTGGGACGGCCACCCCGACGTGCCGGTCTACGACTCCGGGCACCCCGACCAGGCCAACCCGTCCAGCGCCGAGGTAGCCCCCGGCCGTTTCCTGACCCTCGGGTTCGACGTCCCGGCCGCCACCGTCGTCGGCGTGTTCACCACCAGGGCCGATTACCGGTAGACCTCAACTCGGCCCCCGGGGTGCCGACCAACAGCATGTGACTGACGAGATCCTGCACAGTCGCCGAGTGGTCTCCTCCGCTGTCAGCGTGCTCGCCGTCACCATGGCGATCGCACTGATCTCGTACGTGTGGGACTGGCTCGACGCCGTGCGGGCCGGGGAGTTCCCCGAGCCCGACGAATGGCTCGGCATGGTCGGGCTGGCCGGGCTGCCGTACGCCGTACTGGTCACCTACCGGCTGGTGCGGTTCGGCCGGCTGCTGGCCGCCCGGGAACGCGACGCCGTACAGGCGCTGCAGGACACCGTCGACAACGCGCACGGCTGGATCTGGCAGACCGGCGCCGACCTGCGGATGCTCTATTCCAGTCAGGGGGTGCAGCAGCTGCTCGGGCACCGGCCCGCCGACGTCCTCGGCCGCACCATGCACGACCTGATCGGTGCGGACATCTCCGCCGAACCCGGCAGCCGCCAGGACCTGACCTCCGAGACCCGGCACGTCGACGGCTCGGTACGCCACCTGAGCACCACTGTCACCCCGATGCTCGACGAGACCGGTCGGCCCGTCGGCTACCGGGGCTTCACCGCCGACGTCACAGCCGAGACCGTCGCCCACAACGAACAGGACGACCAGCAGCGCCGGTACGCCGCCTCCCGCGACCGCATCGAACACGCGCTCGGCGACCCGGAGGCGATGTACGTGGTGCTCCAGCCGATCGTCGACATCGACGGCCAGCGGATCGCCGGAATGGAGGCGCTCGCCCGGTTCAGCGCCGAACCGTACCGGACCCCCGACCTGTGGTTCGCCGAAGCGTGGGAGGTCGGCCTCGGCACCGACCTGGAACTGCACGCCATCGACCTGGCCTGCCGCCGCCTGCCGGAGTTGCCGGCGCACGGCTACCTGTCGATCAACCTGTCGGCGCAGACCCTCTCCGACGAACGCCTGCTCACCCTGCTCGCCGGGCTCGGCGACCAGGCCCGCCGGGTGGTCGTCGAAGTCACCGAACACACCGCCATCGAGGACTACACCGTGGTCACCGGCGTCCTGGA
>DATMVU010000651.1:0-3354 GCA_035562875.1 Actinoplanes sp.
CAGGTTGACGTCCGGGTTGGCGATGCTCTGCCCGGCCACCTTCAGGTCGGCGATCTCGGTGGTGGTGGTGATCCCGGAGTTCGCCATCACGCAGACGGTCCGGACCGCGCCGACCCCGACACCCGCCGTCCCGAGGAGCGAGGCGCCGGCCACGCTCGACTCGGCGCGGCCGCTGGCGCCGGTCCCCGGTCCCGCGGTCGAGGTGACCACACCGCTGCTCAGGATCGAGGTGCCGAGCAGTTTCAGGCCCGGGTTGGCGAGAGTGGACGAGGAGGCGGCGGCACCCTCGGTCCAGGCTCGTTCCGGGTTCGGCACCGCAACGGTCAGCGGCAGCACACCGCTGAGCAGATTCACCTCGGCCCGGATGCCCTGAGCGGTGGACTTCAGCACCCCCGCCATAGCCGAGTCCGGGCGGGCACACAGGGTGAGCGCCAGAACGATGACAACCAGGGTGGAGACTCTCCGGCCAGATCGCACGATCACATTGTGTGACGGTCGACTGCACTATCGAATGAATTTTCAGCAAAAAGCCTGATCGATACCGGGGACGTGTAGTGCCGCCAGCGCGACGGTCACCCCCGACCGGCTCCACTTCGGCAGGATCAGCCCGGAACCCGGGCCCGACGCCAGCAGAGCCGCCGCCTCCGCCACACTCGGGGTGCCGACCGCCGCCGCCGCGGCCCGGCCCGGATTCGGCACCGGACAGGCGGCCAGCTCGTGCGCGGGGAAACCGGCCAGCCGCCAGCCGTGCTCCCCCGCCAGCACGATCACCCGCTCCTCGGCGGCCCGCCGGTCCAGGGTCGCGAGCACACTCACATCACGGTGAGTAAATCCCGCCACGGCTAGCGCCGCCCGGACCGGCCCGGCCAGGTCGGCACCGCTGCGGGCCCCCAGTCCGAGAACGATCACCGGACCGGCAGCTGCTGCCGCCACTGTCGCCGCTGCCGCTGTTGCCGCTGCCTCTGTCCGGAAACGATCACCGGAGTGCGGCGGTGACCAGGGACCCGGCCAGGGCGGGGGTCCCCGCCCAGTGCAGATGCAGGTACGACGCGTGCAGACGGGCCGACGCGAAACCCTCCGGGTCGGCGCCCCGCCACGCCCAGGCCGCACCGCCCGCCGGGGACAACAGCAGACCCGACCGCGGGTGCACCATCGTGCGGTGGAACTCGTGACCGGTCACCCGGGTGCCCGCCGGGCCCAGCGGACTGTCCGACAACGCCACCGCGTCCCGGTAGCCGAGCGTCAACGTCGGCGACATCACCGCCTCCGCCTCCAGGACACCGCACATCGGCGCACCGTCCAGCGAATCGCACAGCCACAACAGGCCGGCACACTCGGCGGCGATCACCCCGTCGAAGGCCTTAACCGCGGCACGCAGCGGCTCGTTGGCGGACAGAGCACTCGCGTACACCTCCGGGAAACCGCCGCCGACCACTATCGCCCGGGTGCCGTCCGGCAGCCTCTCGTCGTGCAGCGGATCGAACGTCACCACCGTCGCACCCGCCCCGGCCAGCAACTCCGTGGTCTCGGCGTACGAGAAGGAGAAAGCCGGACCACCGGCGACCGCAACCACCGGGCCGCCCGTCACCGGCTCCGCCGCGACCGGATCCCACGCACGGGACACCAGCGGCGCCGCCGACCGGGCCACCGCCGCCACCGCGTCCAGATCCACCGACGCGGCGATCAACTCGGCCATCGCCTCCACCGACGCCAGCGCCTCCGCCCGCCGTTCCGCGGCCGGCACCAGCCCCAGATGCCGGGACGGCGCGGCCACCGCATCGACCCGCCGCAACGCACCCAGCACCGGCGTGCCGACCTCCTCACAGGCGTCCCGCAGAATCTGCTCGTGCCGGTCCGAACCGACCCGGTTCAGGATCACCCCCGCCAGCCGCACCGTCCCGAAACTCCGGAACCCGTGCACCACCGCGGCAATCGACCGGCCCTGCGCGGCAGCGTCCACCACCATGATCACCGGAGCGTCGAGGAGGCTCGCGACCTGCGCCGTCGACCCCTGATCCCCGGCACCCGTCCGGCCGTCGTAAAGCCCCATCACCCCCTCGATGATCGCCAGTTCGGCGCCGCGCGACCCGTGCACGAACAGCGGCCCGATCTGCTCCTCACCGACCATGACCGGATCCAGGTTGCGTCCCGGTGACCCCGCCGCCAGGGCGTGATAGCCCGGGTCGATGTAGTCCGGCCCCACCTTGAACGGCGCCACCCGCACCCCACGCCGGGCGAACGCCGCCAGCAGCCCGGTAGCCACAGTGGTCTTGCCGTGCCCACTGGCCGGCGCGGCGATCACCACCCGGTTCACCATTCGATCCCCTGCTGCCCTTTCCGCCCCGCGTCCATCGGATGCTTCACCTTCGTCATCTCGGTGACCAGATCCGCAGCCCCGATCAGATCCGCGTGCGCATCCCGCCCGGTGATCACCACATGCTGAATCCCCGGCCGGTTCCGCAACGTCTCCACCACATCGGCGACATCCACCCAGCCCCATTTCATCGGATAGGTGAACTCGTCCAGAACATAGAACTTGTGCGTTTCCGCAGCCAGATCCCGCTTGATCTGCGCCCACCCCTCGGCGGCCTCCGCGGCATGATCCCGCTCGCTGCCGGCCCGCTGGATCCAGGACCAGCCCTCACCCATCTTGTGCCAGGTCACCGGGGTCGGACCGTGCTCGCCGAGCGTCTTCAGCGCGGTCTCCTCCCCGACCTTCCACTTCTCCGACTTGACGAACTGGAAAACCCCCACCGGCCAGCCGGCACTCCACGCCCGCAACGCCATTCCGAAAGCGGCCGTCGACTTACCCTTACCCGGCCCGGTATGCACCGCGAAAACCGCCTGCCGGCGCCTTTGCCGGGTCGTCAGCCCATCATCCGGAACACTTGTCACTTTGCCTTGCGGCACAACCCCACCCCTTTTCTGGTACGCCGTTCAGGTCCCGCACCATCCGGCCCGCCCAGTTCCCTACGTCCCACGAACTCGGCGCGGCTCCCGCCACGCACTCCCCGGCCCCACAAACCGGAAATCCCGCCCCGGCCCCAGCCCACGCGCCTCCCGGTCACCGGACGAACACGCCACCGCACGGAAAGCAAGCCGCCCCGAACCTCGACAACCGCCCGGCGCCCGCCCCGGCCCACACCCGGCGCCCCCGCCCCGAAGACGCATCCACCCGGCACGACCCGCCCCACATCCAGCGACCCCGCCCCACACCCGGCGACCCCGCCCCAGCACGACCCGCCCCACACCCTGCGATCCCGCCCCATCACGACCCGGCCCCCATCCAGCGATCCCGCCCCAGCACGACCCGCCCGGCACCCGGCGCCCTGCCACGAGGACGCATCCGGCCGG
>DATMVU010000652.1:0-28922 GCA_035562875.1 Actinoplanes sp.
GGCGTCTGGCACCGCATCCGCCAGACCAACGGCACCTGGACCGACGCCACCCGCGTCGACACCAACGGCGGCATCTACGACATCGCCGCCACCGGGCTCCCCGACGGCACCGTCCACCTGCACACCCTGGTCTCCGGAACCGGCGTCTACGATCGCGCCCGTTCCGCGGCGGGCAGCTGGGCCGCCGGCGCCACCCGCATCGACACCAACGACTCCATCAACGCCATCGCGTCCGCCGCGCTGCCGGACGGCAGCCTGCACATCCTCACCGCGGTGCCGGGCAACGGCGTGTGGCATCGCAAAGCCTGGGAGGCGAACGCCACCCGGATCGACACCAACGCCTCCGTCACCGCGATCTCCGCAGCCGGGCTGGCCGACGGCACCCTGCAACTCGACGTGGCAGTCGAGGGCAGCGGGGTCTGGCACCGCTCCCGCACCACCGCCGGGACCTGGGGCGGCAGCGCCGTGCAGGTCGACGGCAACGGCCGGATCTTCAGCACCTACACCGTCGGTCTCGGCGACAACAGCGTCCACGTCGGCACCAACGTCGACCTCAGCTGATCTCGGCAGAGCCGGGCCGGGTCACCTTCCACGGTGGCCCGGCCGGTCCGTGTACCTACTTGCCGACCTCGCGCAGGACGAGAGCGGCGTCCAGCACCGCGACAGCGGTCTGCCAGCCCTTGTCCTCGATCGAGTCCTCCAGGCCCGCCCGGTCCCGGGCCTGCCCGAGGCTCTGCACGGTGAGCACCCCGTGCCCGACCGGTGTCCCCTCGTCGAGGGCCACCCGGGTCAGGCCGTCGGTCACTGAGGCGCAGACGTACTCGAAATGCTGGGTCTCGCCCTTGATCACGACACCCAGGGCGACCACCGCGTCGAGCTTGCGGGCCAGGGCCTGAGCGACCACCGGCAGCTCGACCGAACCGGCCACCCGCACCACTGTCACATCGGTCACCCCGCACGCCCCGGCAGCCGCCTCGGCCCGGGTGATCATGTGATCCACCAGGTCGCTGTGCCACCGTGAGCCGACGATGCCGAGCCGCAGCCCGGCCGCGTCGACGGTCTCCAGATGTGGATCACCGAAGCCGGCCATGAGAATCCCCCTTCTCCATCATTCTTCCCTCACCGGGGAGCCGGTCAGGCCAACTCGGCGAAGACCTGGTCCCGCGGGGCCCGCACCGGCAGTCGCAGCACCGTGCCGACCTGCCCCAGGTACTCCACCAGGTCGGCGATCGTGATCAGGGTCAGGCCGTGCTCGGCGGCGAACCGCTCCAGGTCCGGGCGGCGCTGCATGGTGCCGTCGTCGTTGACCATCTCGCAGAGCACCCCGGCGGGGCGGGCCCCGGCCAGCGCCGCCAGGTCGACGGCGGCCTCGGTGTGCCCCGGCCGGCGCAGCACCCCACCCGGCTTGGCCCGCAACGGGACCACGTGGCCGGGCCGGTTGAAACTGTCCGGGCCGCTCTCCGCCGCCGCCAGCAGGCGGATGGTGTGCGAGCGGTCGGCGGCCGAGATGCCGGTGGTGATCCCGTGCCGGGCGTCGACCGTCACCGCGTACGCCGTCTTGAGGTTGTCCTGGTTGGTCTTGACCATCGGCGGCAGGTCCAGCCGGTCCGCCTCGGACTCGGGGATGGCCACGCAGATGTAACCCGACGTGTAGCGGACCATGAACGCGACGAGCTCCGGGGTGGCGTGCTCGGCCGCGAAGATCAGGTCGCCCTCGTTCTCCCGGTCCTCGTCGTCCACCACGATCACGGCTTTACCGGCGGCGATGTCCTTTATCGCGCGCTCGATGCTCTCAGACATCACGACTCCCCAGCATCTTCTCGACGTACTTGGCGATCACGTCGACCTCGAGGTTGACCGGATCTCCGATGGCCTTGCCGCCCAGCACGGTCAGCTTCGAGGTGGCCGGGATCATCCCGACCGCGAAGCCGTCCTCGCCGACCTCCATGACGGTGAGTGACACCCCGTCGATGGTGATCGACCCCTTCTCCACCACGTACTTCGCCAGCTCCGGCGGCAGCGAGAAGCGCACCACCTCCCACTGGTCGGCCGGCTCCCGGCCGATGATCTTCGCGACGCCGTCCACATGGCCCTGCACCAGGTGACCGCCGAGCCGGCTGCCCAGAGCGGCGGCCCGCTCCAGGTTGACGTTGCTGCCGGTGCGCAGCGCGCCCAGCGAACTGCGCCGGAGCGTCTCGCCCATCACGTCGGCGGTGAACACCCCGTCCTCGTTGTCGATCACGGTGAGACAGACGCCGTTCACCGAGATCGAGTCACCGTGCCGTGCGTCGGAGGTGACGACGGGACCGCGGACGGCGATGACCGCCGAGTCCTCGGCGCCCTCCGTCAGGCGGACGATCTCGCCCAGCTCTTCGATGATTCCGGTGAACATGTGTATGGGGCCTTTCTTCCGCTTTACGGGTGGTGGGCGGGGTGGTCGGACGGCTTGGGGCGGAGTGTTGCCGTGAACCGCAGATCCCCACCGATCTGCGTGATTTCCAGGAGGTTCAGGTCGACCGCGTCGGCGATGGTGCCGATCCCGGCGTCCACCAGGGCGGTCCGGCCCGCGCCGAGCAGCTTCGGAGCCACATAACCGATCACCCGGTCGATCAGCCCGGCGGCCAGGAAGGCGCCGGCCAGTGTCGGACCGCCCTCCAGCAGGACGTTGCGGACGCCGCGGGCGAAGAGTGCGGTGAGCATCGCGGACAGGTCGACCCGGCCGTCCGGGCCGGCGCCGGTCTCCGCGGTGGTGACGATCCAGGTCGGCGCGGCGGCATCCCGGACCCGGGCGTCCTCCGGGGTACGCCCGGACGAGTCCACCACCACGCGCAGCGGCTGCTTGATGGCGAGCGTGCCGTCCCGCAGGTCCCGGACGGTGAGTTGCGGATCGTCGGCGAGCACGGTCCCGGCCCCGGCGACGATCGCGTCCACGGTGCTGCGCAGCACGTGCACGTCGGACCGGGACTCGGCCGAGGAGATCCACTGGCTGGTGCCGTCGGCAGCGGCCGACCGCCCGTCCAGGGTGGCCGCGAACTTCCACGTCACGTACGGCCGGGACCGGCGCACCGCGGTCAGCCAGGCCACGTTGCCCAGCTCGGCGTCGGCCCGCCGGACCCCGGTGGTCACCTCGACACCGGCCGCCCGCAGTGTGGCGGCGCCACCCGCGGCCACCGGAGTCGGATCGTCGACGGCGATCACCACCCGGGCGATCCCGGCGTTGATCAGGGCTTCTGAGCACGGACCGGTCCGGCCGGTGTGGTTGCAGGGTTCCAGGGTGACCACGCAGGTGCCGCCGCGGGCCAGCTCGCCGGCCTGGGCGAGGGCCACGATCTCGGCGTGCGGACCGCCGGCGTAGGCGTGGAAGCCCTCGCCGACCACGTCACCGCCGGGGCCGAGCAGGATGCAGCCGACCACCGGGTTCGGGCTGGTCGTGCCGAGCCCCCGGGCGGCCAGCGCGACGGCCCGGCGCATCGCCTCGTCCTCGGTCACCATCCGAGCCCCCGGACACCCGGCGCGACACCACGAACCACCGCGGCACCGCGGCCAGGCGTGCCTCCGCGCGCTGCGGCACCGCGACCAGGCGCACCTCCGCATGCCGCGGCACTGCGACCAGGCGCACCTCCGCATGCTGCGGCACGGTGGCCCGGCGCGGCATCGCGGTGGGCGGCGCGGCACATCGCCGGGGCGCGGCCCGGCGTCACGATGCGGCGCTTCGCCTCGGTCACCATCTGGACGGTCCTCTCGCGCGGTAATCGGCACGCGCGGAGAGAGGTGTGGGAGAAACGCCAGGAAACGGACATTGAGGGTACGCTTCGCGCACCCCGGCGAAGTCGCGCCCACTACGGCACGACCCGTCCGATCCCGCGCGCTGTCTCCCATCCGGACTGTCTGATCAGCTGCTGCCGATCAACCGTCGGCCCTGGAGTCTCACCAAGGTCAACCGCTCGCCCGTGGTAGGGGCGACCGGGTCGCGGGCTTACCGTCGCTTTCGCGTCGGATCACCGCCGGTTCGGAATCTCACCGAGTCCCGCCAGCGCGTGGTGGGTCACCCCCGAGTCTTGCACGGGTTGGCGACTTTGCCACCTACCGGGGGATCTACTTCACATCAAGCGATGATCAAAGCACCCTGAGCAGGACAGACGGGCATGTCATGAAGGCCACATCGCAGATGGGAATTACTCGGTATCCCGGCGTCTGTCGATCGCCACGTACGACCCCGGCTGCGACTTGGCGACCTTCTTCATCTCCGACGCCACAGCGATCACCGCCCGCGGATCGGTGAACCGGCGCCCGTCGTCGGTCGCCTGCGCCACCCCGATCGAGAGCGTCACCAGAGCGGCCTTCTGCTTGTTGCCCCGGCGGTCCGGCACCTCGATGTAGCCACGCTGGGCGTCCTTCGGCTCGTACAACCGGTCCGCCGCGGTCTCGAAGTCGGTCACCGTCCGCTGGGTCAGCGGCAGCACCTGATCCGGCTCGCAGATGAACACGAAGTCGTCACCACCGATGTGGCCGAGGAAGATCGACGGCTTACCGGTCTGACTCGACGCCCGCTGCAGACTCCGGGCCAGCGCGATGATGAACTCGTCACCACGGTCGAACCCGTACACGTCGTTGACGCTCTTGAACCGGTCCACGTCGATGTAACCGACCGAGTAGTCCCGTCCGGACCGGATCCGGTCGCTGATCTCCCGGCGCACCCGGGCGTTACCCGGCAGCCCGGTCAGCGGCGACACCTCACGAGCGTCCTTGTGCCGGCGCAGCGTGTTGCTGACCCGGGCGATCAACTCGGCCAGGTCGAACGGTTTCACCAGGTAGTCGTCGGCACCCGCCTGCAGCCCGTGCACCTTGTCACCGGTCAGGCCCATCGCAGTCAGCATGATCACCGGCAGGGCCGAGGTCAGCGGCTCGGCCCGCAACTGGCGGATCAGCTCGACCCCGTCCATCCCCGGCATCATCCAGTCGACCACCGCGAGATCCGGCAGGTGCGTCTCCATCAGATCGAGAGCCTCCTGACCGTCCCGCGCCCGGATCACCTCGAAGCCGTGCAGCCTGAGGTTGAACTCGACGAAGCCCGCGATGTCCTGGTCGTCGTCGACCACCAGGACCAGGCTCGGGCCCTCCTCCGGGTCAAGCTCGGGATCGATCTCGGGAAGCGGCTCAGCCTTGCTCATCGCACCTTCCAGCCAGGCACCGGGACGTCATGTCGATAATGGTCGCTGGCTCGCCGTCACGCCAGTCCCATCCGTGCCGCGGCCAGAGCCCGCAGCTTCGCGATCGCCGCCACCGGATCGGCGGCGCCGTAGACCGCGGTGCCCGCCACGAACGCGTCGGCACCCGCCTCGGCCGCCTGCTCGATGGTGTCGGCGGCGATGCCCCCGTCCACCTCGATGCGGATCTCCAGGTCGTTGACGTCGGCCCGGCGGCGCACGTCACGCACCTTGCCGAGCAGCTCCGGCATGAACGCCTGCCCGCCGAACCCGGCCTTGATCGTCATGATCAGGATGGTGTCGAGGTAGGGCAGCAACTCCAGGTACGGCTCGACCGGGGTGTCCCGGTCGATCGCCAGCCCGGCCTTGGACCCGGCGGCCCGCAGTGTCTTCGCCAGCGCCACCGGGTCGTCACACGCCTCGGCGTGGAACGTCACGTTGTAGGCGCCCGCCTCCGCGTAGGCCGGGGCCCACCGCTGCGGGTCGTTGATCATCAGGTGCACGTCGAACGGGATCGTCGTCGCCTTGCGCAGGCTGGTCACCACCGGCAGGCCGAGCGTCAGGTTCGGCACGAAGTGGTTGTCCATGACGTCCACGTGCACCCAGTCGGCCGCTCCCTCGACGGCGCGCACCTCCTCCCCCAGCCGGGAGAAGTCGGAGGCGAGAATGCTCGGCGCGATGATGGGCGATCGTTCCACGCCCCGAAGTCTAGGACCCCGGTGCCGCCGGGCGCCGTTCGAGGCCGTTCTGTGTGCCGTCGGTGCGATCGGTATGGTTACCCGCCATGACCAGGAGCACCGGCGGCCGGCTCGACGCCCTCGACGGGCTGCGCCTCATCGCCGCGCTGTTCGTCGCGTCGTACCACTACATCGGCTTCCTGCCCGGGGTCCGGGACGCCTGAGGTGACAGGCCGGCTCCGGCCGTCCCCCTCCGAGCTTCCTCGGAGAGGGACACCCTGGTCCCGCGTTTAAAACCTGATCAGCTGGTACGGCGGAGTACGGCGAGGAACATCGCGTCGGTGCCGTGCCGATGCGGCCACAACTGCACCGTGGGCCCGGGGCCCAGACCCGGCATGCCCGCAGGCAGCAGCGGCCGCGCGTCCACGAAGTCCACCTCGACGCCACTGCGCCGGGCCCCCTCACTGACCGTGACCTGCGTCTCGACCATGTGCGGCGAGCACGTCACGTAGGCCACCACACCGCCCGGCCGCACCGCCCGCAACGCCGCCACCAGCAGCTCCCGCTGGAGGCGGGTCAACGGCGGCAGGTCGGCCGGCTGCCGGCGCCACCGCGACTCGGGCCGGCGCCGCAGCGAACCCAGCCCGGTGCACGGCGCGTCCACCAGCACCCGGTCGAAGCCCTCCTCGGGCAGGTCCGGGTCCCGGCCCACCGACCGGCCGTCCATCGGCAGAACCGTCACCGGCATGCCCTCGGTCGCCTGATCCACCAGGCGGGCCCGGTGCTCGGACACCTCGACCGCTGTCACCTCGGCACCCCGCCCGGCGGCGATCGCCCCGATCAGACCGGTCTTGCCACCCGGGCCGGCGCACAGGTCCAGCCAGCGGGTGTCCTGCCCCTCGATCGGGGCGGCCAGCAGCGCCGCCGCCACCAGCTGCGAGCCCTCGTCCTGGACGTGCGCCCGGCCCTCCCGGATCGCGGCCATGTCCCGCGGTGCGCCGCCGTTGAGGTACACCGAGTACGGCGAGAACGCCCCCGGCACCCCGCCGACCTCGTCGGCCAGCTCGACCGCGTCGGCCCGCCCCGGACGGGCGCACAGGTGCACAGCCGGCGGCTGGTTGTCCTCGATCAGCAGCCGGGCGGTGTCCTCCAGATCGCCGCCGAGCGCCTCGGCGAACGACCGGATCACCCACTCCGGGTGGTGGTGGATCACCGACAGGTGACCGACGGGGTCGGTCTCGTACGACGGGGCCAGCCGCTCCAGCCACGTGTCCAGCGGCGTCTCGGAGATCGTGCGCATCACCGCGTTGGCGAACCCGGACGCACCAGGTGCCACCGAGCGCACCAGGTCGACCGTCTGGTTGACGGCGGCGTGCGTCGGCACCCGGGTGTAGAGCAACTGGTAGGCGCCGAGCCGCAGCGCGTCCCGGGCCGGCGGGTCGATCCGGGCGACCTCACGGTCCGCCGCCGCCGCGATGATCAGGTCGAGGGTGCCGACCGCGCGCAGCGTGCCGTACGTCAACTCGGTCGCGAACGCCGCGTCCCGCCCGTGCAGACCCATCCCCCGCAGGATGTCGGAGAGGACGAGGTTCGCGTACGCGTCGTCGCGGTGCACGGCGGCCACCGCCTCGTACGCGGCCTGGCGCGCCGGATCCGACGGCGGCCGGCCGGCCCGTGGCGCCCGGCCGCTGCGCTCGTCCCGGGGATGGCCCGGGCCGCTCGGACGGCTCGGCCGCCCACCGTGCGGCCGCGAAGCCCTGTGTTCCGTCACGCCAACTTCTCCCCTGCTTCGATACGCATACCCCGGGCCCAGTCCGTCGCGGACATGGGCTTCTTACCGGCGGCCCGGACCTCGCCGAGCTGCACCGGCGTGGTGGCCGTGCCGGCCAGCACCTGCTTACGTTCCACCAGCAGCTCACCGGGCCGCAGCGACGGGGCGTTCGCCACCGGCCGCACCGGGCCCAGTTTCAGCCGCTCGTCACGCAACGTCGTCCACGCGCCCGGCGCCGGAGTACACGCCCGGATCCGCCGGTCCACGGCGAACGCCGGATCGTCCCAGCGCACCCGGGCGTCGTCGGCTGTCAGTTTCGGGGCGTGACTGATCCCGTCGGCCGGCTGCGGATGCGCCCGCGCCGTCCCCGACTCGATCGCGTCCAGCACCGCCACCAGCAGACCGGCACCCTCGACCGCCAGCCGCTCCAGCAGATGCCCGGACGTGTCGGTGAACCGGATCTGGTCGGTCAGAGTGCCGTAGACCGGTCCGGTGTCCAGACCCGCCTCCAGGTCGAAGACGCTGGCACCGGTCACCTCGTCGCCGTGCAGGACGGCATGCTGCACCGGGGCGGCACCCCGCCAGGCCGGCAGCAGCGAGAAGTGCAGGTTCACCCAGCCGAACTTCGGGATCTCCAGAGCCGACGGCGGAACGAGGGCGCCGTACGCCACCACCGGCACACAGTCCGGGGCGATCTGACGCAGCCGCTCCTGGAACTCCGGATCACGCGGCTTCGCCGGGGTCAGCACCTCGATGCCGCGCTCGTCGGCCCACTCCCCGGCGGGTGACCGGACCAGACGGCGGCCCCGCCCGGCCGGAGCGTCCGGCCGGGTCACCACGGCGACCAGCTCGTGCCCGGAGGCGGCGATCGCCTCCAGACTGGGCACTGCTACGGCCGGGGTACCGGCGAAGACCAGGCGCATCCGTTCACCGCCCCGGGCTGAAGAGACCGGACCCGAAGATCCCGCTGCTGTGCGGGTTCTCCTTGACCGTGGGGGGCTTGGCCGCGTCGTACCAGTCGGCGCTGCGGATCTGCCGCATCGCGTCCTTCTTGGCCGCCGAGTCCAGCCGGTCCAGGAACAACACCCCGTCCAGGTGGTCGGTCTCGTGCTGGACACAGCGGGACATCAGGCCGGTGCCGACGAGCTGAACCGGGTCACCGAACTCGTTGAACCCGTTGGCCACCACGTTCTGCCGGCGCTTGGTGTCGACGTAGATCCCCGGGATCGACAGGCAGCCCTCCGGGCCGTCCTGCTCCTCCTCGTCCGGGAACGAGAGCACCGGATTGACGATGTGACCGACCACGTCGTCGACGTCGAAACTGAACACGCGCAGGCCCACACCGAGCTGCGGCGCGGCCAGGCCGGCACCGCCCTCGTCCTGCATCGTCTCGATCAGGTCCTTCACCAGCTTGCGCAGTTCCTTGTCGAAATCGACGACGTCGTCGGCCGGCGTGCGCAGCACCGGGTCGCCGAAGAGACGGATGGGCTGAACGGTCACGCGGTGAGACTCCTGACTCTGGTGGGCAGCACCTGCCCAGTCTACGGAGTGACCCGCGCAACGCCGCGCTGACAGTGACCGGACGAACGCTCCCGCCGGCGCACTCGTGGACCGCGGCCGTCGCCGGTCAGAACAGGTCGGCCGGATCGACCTGGATCCGCACCGGCAGAGCCGCCTTCCGCGCGCTCCGCACCCCCGCCGCCTCGTGCAGCGCGTGCGCCAGATCGGCGGCCTTCGACCTGGCCACCCGCAGCAGCATCCGCTCCTGCTCGTCCTTGGCCGGGACCGGTCCGAGCACCTCGGCGCCCTCCGGCAGCCGGGCCAGCCCGAGCAACTCGTCGACCGCCGCCGTCGCCCCGGTGACACTCGCCATCCGGGCGGCCGGCGGGAAGCCCAGATCCCGCCGCTCGGCCAGCTCCCGGGCCGCGAACCAGCCCGGATCCCAGCGCAGCAGCGCCTGCACCGGCGCCAGCGACCCGTCCGCCACCACCACGACCCGCCCGCCGTCCGCCGCCGGCCGGGCCAGCGCCGCGGCGTTCAGCCACCGCCGCATGGTCTCCTCGGCGGCTCGCAGATCGGCCCGGCTCAGCAGCGCCCAGGTGTCCAGCAGCAGCACCGCACCGAACCCGCCCTCGGCCACCGGCTCCGCCCCCGGAGTGGCCACCACCAGCGCCGCCTCGGCCGGAACCGTGGTCAGCACCTCGTCGCGCCCCGACGTGCGCACCGGGAAACCGGCGAACGCCCGCCCCATCTCCTCGGCCGTCCGCCGGGCCCCGATCACCGAGGCCCGCAGCCGCCGGTCCTGGCAGACCGGGCACTCCCAGTCCGCCGCGGCCCGCCCGCACCAGTGACACACCGGCACGTCCCGGGCGCCCTGCAGGCCGAGCGGCCCGGAACAGTGCGGGCACCGCGCCGGGCTCCGGCACTCGGCACACGCCACCGACGGCAGATAGCCGCGCCGGGGCACCTGCACCAGCACCGGAGCACCGGCCTGCAACGCCTGCCGGGCGGCCTGCCAGGCCAGGCTCGGCAGGCGGGCCACCACCGCACCCGGGTCCCGGGCGAGTTGCGAGTCGTCCCCGGTCGGCATGATCTGTGGGGTCCGCTGCCGGCGCACCGCCCGGTCCGCGGCGATCTCCCGGGCCCATCCGGTCTCCAGGAGCAGCTGTCCTTCGCCGGTCCGGGCGAACCCCGCCACCAGTGCCGCACAGCCGGCCAGCCGGGCCCGCGTCAACAACACGTCCCGGGCGTGCGGGTACGGCGCCCGCGGCTCGGCGTGCACGTCGTCCCCGTCGTCCCAGACCGCCACCAGCCCCAGGTCGGCCACCGGCGCCCACATGGCGGCCCGGGTCCCGACCACGACCGGCACCTGATGCCGGCTGGCGGTGAGGAACCGCCGGTACCGTTCGGCAGGGCCGAGTGCCGCGTTCAGCGCGACGTGCAGCCCCTCCCCGAGCACCTGCCGCAGCGCCCGGTCCATCCGGTCCAGGTCACGCGCGTCGGCGACCACGATGACCACCCCGCGCCCGCCACGGACGGTCGCCGCCGCGGCCTCGGCCAGCCGGGCCGGCCAGTCCTCCCCGGGAAGCCCCGACCACACGGCCCGGGGTGCCCGCCCGTCGGTCAGCGCCCGGAGGAAGGCCGCACCGGTCAGGTACGAATCCCACCCACCGGCCACCGGCTCCCGCACCCCGGAGAGGTCCCACCCAGCCGCCATCAGCACCCCGGAGGAATCCCGCCCTTCCGGATCACCCGTCCCGGAAAGTGACGCCGGCTCCCCCGCGACCGCCTCGGGATCTCCCGGCAGGTGAGACTCGGCAGCCTCAGGCGATGGCAGGCCGGCCGCCTCAGGCGATGGCGGGTCAGCGGCCTCGGACGATGGCAGGCCGGGAACCTCGGACGATGGCGGGCCGGAAACCTCCGCCGGTGGCGGCACCGCGGACGGTGCTTCGGCGCGGGGAGTCTGGGACTCGACCCGGGCGTGGCGGGGTGGCACGGCGAGCCGGAGCACGTCGGAGAGATTGCCCGCGTAACGGTCGGCGACCGCCCGGGCCAGGCGGAGGACGTCCGGGTCGAGCACCCGCTCGGGCGAGACGACCCGCTCCAGGTAGGAGAGCCGCCCACCGTGCTCGGAGCTCTCCGCCCGGGCCAGCACGAAACCGCTGACGAGCTGGCCGGCGAACCGCACCTTCACCCGCACCCCGGGTTGGGCCGCCTCGTCGTCGGTGGTGGACACCAGGTAGTCGAACGGCCGGTCCAGGTGGGCCAGCGACACATCCACGCACACCCTGGCGACGGGTAGCCGCTCGGCCGGCTCCCGCTCCGCACGTGTCTGTTTAGTGGCCATCGCCGAACATTCTGCCCGCCGGGTACGACACTTCCGCCGCCCCCGCCTCCGCAACGACGGGGATCACCGGCGCGGAGAAGGCTCAGTGGGCCAGGAAACTCACCGTCGAGGCCGTCAGGTCGATCTGCACGATGTCCGGGAAGCGGAGGTCGGCCCAGAATGCGGCGGGATCGGTGGCGAGCCGGTAGCGGCTGGCCATCCACACCGTCGGGGCGAGGCCGTGGGTGCCGATCACCAGGGTGCGGTTCTGTTCGGCGGCAGCGGCGGCATGCCGTACCACCGCCGCGTCGAACCGCTCGATCACCTGGTCGCGCGGCTCCCAGCCCTCGGGGCACTCACCTCGCGCGTACGCCAGGGCCGCGGAGTGGTAGCCCTCGTCGGTGAACCACACGTGCGGCCGGTGCACCTCGGCGAGACCGGCGTCGCGGACGACCCGCTGCGCGCCGGCGATCTCCTGCATGGTCTGCGCGGCCTTGGGTTCGGTGCTGGCCACGTAGTAGGCCGGATGGCAGACGTGCAATCGGAGCAGGCGGGCCGCGACCCGGCTCTCCTGGGCGAGCTGCCATTCCTCGGCCGGCACGTCCGGATCGACCGCCGGCATGGCGTGGCGGACGACGATCACGCGTTCACCCTGGACAGCGGCCATCACCGGAGCGTAGCCGCCGGAACCACCCATGAGACTCATGCGAACGAACACGCAAATCGCGCCCCAGCGGATCAACACGAACGGCCGGCGCCCGAGATCGGGTGCCGGCCGCAGGCTGTCGACGGGTCAGGACGCGGCGTTCTTCAGGTCCTGGGCCCGGTCGGTGTTCTCCCACTTGAGGTCGGGGAGGTCCCGGCCGAAGTGGCCGTACGCGGCGGTCTGCTGGTAGATCGGGCGCAGCAGGTCGAGGTCGCGGATGATCGCGGCCGGGCGCAGGTCGAAGACGTCGTTGATGGCCTTCTCGATCTTCTCGACCGGCACGTTCTCGGTGCCGAAGGTCTCGACGAACAGGCTGACCGGGTGGGCCTTGCCGATCGCGTAGGCGACCTGGACCTCGCAGCGCTCGGCGAGGCCGGCGGCGACCACGTTCTTGGCGACCCAGCGGGTGGCGTACGCCGCGGAGCGGTCGACCTTGGACGGGTCCTTGCCGGAGAACGCGCCGCCACCGTGC
The DNA here is from genome assembly GCA_035562875.1 of Actinoplanes sp. Classification (GTDB taxonomy): domain Bacteria; phylum Actinomycetota; class Actinomycetes; order Mycobacteriales; family Micromonosporaceae; genus Actinoplanes. The sequence continues at coordinate 12,660 of DATMVU010000652.1, forward strand.
CGGGAGTACCCGCCGTAGGTGTCGACGATGATCTTGCGACCGGTCAGGCCGGCGTCACCCATCGGGCCGCCGATCTCGAAGCGGCCGGTCGGGTTGACCAGCAGCCGGTAGCCCTCGGTCTCGATGCCGAGGCCCTCCAGCTCGGGCGCGATCACGTGGTCCCGGATGTCCGGCGTGAGCAGCGACTCGAGGGAGATGTCGGCGGCGTGCTGGGTCGACACGACGATGGTGTCGAGGCGGACCGGGCGCAGGCCGTCGTACTCGATGGTGACCTGGGTCTTGCCGTCCGGCCGCAGGTAGGGGATCGTGCCGTCCTTGCGGGCGGCGGACAGGCGCCGGGCCAGGCGGTGCGCGAGGGCGATCGGCAGCGGCATCAGCTCGGGGGTCTCCGAGCAGGCGAAGCCGAACATCATGCCCTGGTCACCGGCACCCTGCGAGTCGAGCACGTGCTCGCTGTCGCCGGAGCGCAGCTCGATGGCGCTGTCGACACCCTGGGCGATGTCCGGCGACTGCGAGCCGATGGAGACGCTGACGCCGCACGAGGCGCCGTCGAACCCCTTCTTCGACGAGTCGTAGCCGATGGCCAGGATGGTGTCGCGCACGATCTTGGGGATGTCGGCGTAGGCCTGCGTGGTGACCTCACCCGCCACGTGCACCTGACCGGTGGTGATCAGCGTCTCCACAGCGACACGGCTGCGCGGGTCCTGGGCGAGCAGGGCGTCGAGAATCCCGTCGCTGATCTGGTCAGCGATCTTGTCCGGGTGGCCTTCCGTGACCGACTCGGAGGTGAACAGGCGGCGTGCCACGGTGCTCCTCAGATTTGTCGAATACAACGTAACGCGGAAGTGTAGCCAGAGTGGCTCAGCGTCCGTCTAGCTGGGCTTCAGGCGGCTCACCACCTGATCGAAAATCATATCTGCCACATCGCTTTTGGGGAGTTCCCCGTGTGTGGCGGTGGAGCCGTCCGCCCCCAGGATGGTAACGGTGTTCCGGTCCTGACCGAAAACCTTGCCGGGCCCGACTTCATTGATGACGATAAGATCCGCCCGCTTGCGGACCAGCTTGCCGCGGGCGTTCTCGAGCGCGTCGTGGGTCTCCGCGGCGAACGCGACGAGCACCTGCCCGGGACGCTTGGCCGCGCCCAGTTCGGCCGCGATGTCCGGGTTCGTCACGAGGGTGATCGGCGCCGGCGTACCGTCGCCGGTCTTCTTGATCTTCTGCTCGGCGACCGTCGCGGGCCGGAAGTCGGCAGGCGCCGCGGCCATCACGACCACGTCCGCCGCGGCAGCCGCCTCGACGGTGGCCGCGCGCAGTTCCCCGGTGGTGCCGACACGGACCAGATCCACCCCCGCGGGGTCCGGCAGCGACACGTTCGCCGAGACGAGTGTCACCCTCGCCCCGCGTGCGACTGCCGCCTCGGCGAGGGCGTACCCCTGCTTGCCGGACGACCGGTTCCCGAGGAAACGCACCGGGTCGAGGGGCTCCCGCGTCCCACCGGCGGTCACCACCACGTGCCGGCCGGCCAGATCAAGATCAAGACCCCGCTTGAGTACGCGTACCGCGGTCCCGAAGATCGCCGCCGGATCCGGCAGCCGCCCCTTGCCGGTGTCCTTACCGGTCAGGCGCCCCACGGCCGGCTCGATCACGATCGCCCCCCGCTCGCGCAGGGTGGCCACGTTGGCCCGGACCGCCGGGTTCTCCCACATCTCGGTGTGCATCGCCGGCGCGTAGACGACCGGGCACGTCGCGGTGAGCAGCGTGTTGGTGAGCAGGTCGTCGGCGATCCCGTGGGCCGCCTTGGCCAGCAGGTCGGCGGTTGCCGGAGCGACCACGACCAGTTCGGCGGCCCGCCCGATCCGCACGTGCGGCACCTCGTGCACGTCGTCCCAGACCCCGGTGGCGACCGGTCGCCCGGACAGCGCCGCCCAGGTCGGCTCGCCCACGAACCGCAGCGCCGCATCGGTCGGCACGACACGCACCGAAAACCCCGACTCGGTGAACAGCCGCAGCAGCTCACAGGCCTTGTAGGCGGCGATCCCGCCACCGACCCCCAACACGACCTCGGTCACAGTTCCACCTCGGATAACAATCGATCCCGCGCCCACAGTGTGGGACACGGGATCAGAATGGCGGGTTCGGATCAGGGATTGTCGGTCGCCTCGGCCGTGAGCAGACCAGCGTTGATCTCGCGCATCGCGATCGAGAGCGGCTTCTCCTGCGGAGTGGTCTCCACGAGGGGGCCGACGTACTCGAGCAGACCCTCGCCGAGCTGGCTGTAGTAGGCGTTGACCTGGCGGGCGCGCTTGGCCGCGAAGATCACCAGCGAGTACTTCGACGAGGTCTTGTCGAGCAGCTCGTCGATCGGCGGGTTGGTGATGCCTTCGGGGTTCGCGATGGTTCCCACTGTGGTGAAGTCCTTAATGCTCGTGTGCGAGGTGTAACGAACCGAGCAATCCTACCAGCTCATCCGCGGCACGCTCGACGAAGTCGTTCACCACGGTGACGTCGAACTCGGCCTCGGCGGCCAGCTCCTCGTCCGCGTGGGCGAGACGGCGCTTGATCGTCTCCTCGTCGTCGGTGCCCCGGCCGATGAGCCGCCGCTGCAGTTCCTCGACGCTCGGCGGGGCCAGGAAGACCAGTTGGGCCTCCTGCATGGCGGCACGGACCTGCCGTGCGCCCTGTAGGTCGATCTTCAGCAAAACGGGCCGGCCCTGATGGAGCCAGCCCTCGACCTGTGCGCGGGGTGTGCCGTAGAGGTTGCCCGCGAATTCCGCCCACTCCAGGAGCTGATCACCATCGACCAGGCGCTGGAACTCGGACCGGGTTACGAAGTGATAGTGCTCGCCGTCGGTCTCGTAGTCGCGCATCTTGCGTGTTGTCACCGACACCGAGAGTTTGATCCACGGCGAGCGCAGCCGGATCAGCTCGATCACACTGTCCTTTCCGACCCCGGAAGGGCCGGAAAGAACAGTGAGGCGGGCTGCCGGCTGCGCGTCGTCATCCATGCTCACGGCTCATTCCTACACGAGCCGATGAGTCAGTTCGCAGCGAACTCCCCCAGGAGGGCCTTGCGCTGCTGGTCGCCGAGACCCCGGAGCCGGCGGCTCTCGGCGATCTTCAGCTTCTCCATGATCTGCGTCGCGCGGATCTTGCCGATGCCCGGCAGTGCCTGAAGCACGGCCGAGACCTTCAGCTTGCCGACGACCTCGTCGCCTTCCGCGCGCTCGAGCACGGCGGCGAGGGTGGTCTTGCCGGACTTGAGCTGTTCCTTCAGCTCAGCCCGAGCCTTGCGAACTTCCGCGGCCTTCTCCAGCGCAGCCTGACGCTGTTCGGGGCTCAATGACGGGAGCGGCACCAGTTCTCCTCAGGTCCCTGAGCGGCGGTAGTTCAATACCGGCGCTTCTGTGAAACGTGGTGTGCCAGGGAACCAAAGGGGCATGTGGTTCCCTAGCGCCGGGAAAACTAGCGGTCAAAACCGCTTTCGGCAACGTGGGGGTACCCCCGATCCGCCTGATCGGAACCCTGCTAAGCAGGCCGTTTCACCCGAGCGCGGTCCGGACGCCGGCCAGAACACGCTCCGCGGCGGCCCGCAGATCCGCGATCTCCGGCCCGGCGGACAGAACTTCGCGTGAGTACGACGGCAACACGTTGTGAAGGCTCTCACCGAAGACCGCGCGCAGGTCATCAGGGGTTCCGCCCTGCGCTCCGAGGCCCGGCGCGAGCAGCGGGCCGTTGACCGCGGAGAGGTCGTGGCCGGTCCTCCCGATCGTCGCGCCGACCACGAGCCCGAGACTTCCGAGCGGCTGCGCACCCGCGTTGACCTGGGAAATCTCATCGATCACGGTTTGCGCGACGGTTTTACCGCCGGCCCCGACGGCGTGCTGCACGGCCGGCCCCTCGGGGTTCGAAGTGAGCGCCAACACGAAGACACCACCCCCGTGAAGGGCCGCGGATTCGAACGCGGGAGCCAGTGAACCGACCCCAAGGTAGGGACTCACCGTAATCGCGTCACTACACAGAGTACTGGCCGGATTGAGATACGCGTCGGCGTACGCGGCCATCGTCGAGCCGATGTCGCCGCGCTTCACGTCGAGCAGGACAAGAGCGCCGGCCTCTTTGGACTGTCGGATAGTTGACTCTAGAACCGCGACGCCGCGTGACCCAAATCTCTCAAAAAAAGCCGACTGCGGCTTCAGAACAGCCACCCGATCGGCCAGCGCTTCGACGACCGTACGGGCGAAGCGTTCCAGGCCGGAGACATCGTCCGGAAGACCCCACCGGGACAGCAGCGCGGCGTGCGGATCGATGCCGACACAGAGAGGACCACGCTCCGCTACCGCCGCGTGGAGTCGTTCGCCGAAGGTTTCCATAAACATTTCCCACTTTCGAGTCAGCCGGCAGCCACCGCGGCGGCGATTCCGGCGGCGATTCGGGCCACGTCCGCCTCGTCCGTGACGAACGGCGGCATGGTGTAGATCAGGTCCCGGAACGGCCGCAGCCACACGCCCTCGGCCACCGCCGCAGCGGTCGCCCGGGACATGTCCACGTCGTGATCCAGCTGGACGACACCGATGGCGCCCAGAACCCGCACGTCGGCGACCCCGGGCACCCCGCGAAGCGGCTCCAGGCCGTCTCTGAGGCCTTTTTCGATCTTTCGTACCCGCTGGGCCCACCCGTCCTCCCGCAACAGCCGCAGCGAGGCTCCGGCGACCGCGCAGGCCAATGGATTGCCCATGAAGGTCGGCCCGTGCGCCAGGCCGCCACCCGCACCCGACGAGACGGCCTCGGCCACCGCGGTCGTGCACAGGGTCGCGGCCAGGGTCAGGTAACCACCGGTCAGCGCCTTGCCCAGGCACATGATGTCCGGGCTCACCCCGGCGTGATCGGCGCCGAAGAGCCGCCCGGTCCGGCCGAACCCGGTGGCGATCTCGTCGAAGATCAGGAAGATCCCGTGCGCGGTCGTCGCCTCCCGCAGCACCCGCAGGTACTCCGGATGGTGGAATCGCATCCCACCGGCGCCCTGCACCACCGGCTCGACGATCACCGCGGCGATCTCGTCCGCGTGCTGCTCGATCATGCCGGTCAGTGCGGTGGCGTAGGTTTCGTCGTACTCGGCGGGGGGTGGCCCGGCGAAGATCTGGGCGGGCAGCACCCCGGTCCAGAGCGCGTGCATGCCGCCGACCGGGTCGCAGACGCTCATCGGGTGGAAGGTGTCGCCGTGGTAACCGCCGCGCCAGGTGGCGAGACGCCGCCGGCCCGGCCGTCCGAGGGCCAGCTGGGCCTGCAGGGCCATCTTGACCGCCACCTCGACCCCGACCGAGCCGGAGTCGCAGAGGAACACGTGCTCCAGGCCCGCCGGAGTCATCTCGACCAGTTCGGTGGCGAGGTTGATCGCCGGCTCGTGGGTGAGACCGCCGAACATCACGTGACTCATCCGGCCGGCCTGGTCGGTGAGGGCCGCGTCCAGTACCGGGTTGCGGTACCCGTGGATCGCGGCCCACCACGACGACATCCCGTCGATCAGCTCCCGGCCGTCGGCCAGCCGTAACCGGACCCCGGACGCGCTCTCCACCAGGTAGGGATCGCTGCGCCCGGGCATCGGGCCGTACGGGTGCCAGACGTGCGCCCGGTCGAGTGCGATCAGATCATCGCGCCCGACCGGGTTCATCGGATCGCGGAGACCCGTGCCGGGCGGGCGCCCCGGGCGACCTCCAGGACCAGGTCCGGGCCCCGGTAGATGAAGCCGGAGTAGAGCTGCACCAGCGCGGCGCCGGCGTCCAGCATGCGGGACGCGTCGTCGGCCGACATGATCCCGCCCACCCCGATGATCGGCAGCCGTCCGCCGGTCTCGGTGTGCACGAACCGGACCACCGCACGGGCCTTCGCGGTCAGCGGCGCGCCGGACAGGCCACCCGCCTCACTCGCCAGGTGCTGGTCCTCGGCGGCGAGCCCGTCCCGGGACAGCGTGGTGTTCGTCGCGATGATCCCGGCCGCGCCGTGCTCCAGGCAGACCCCGAGGAGTTCGGCGATGGCCGGTTCGGTCAGGTCCGGGGCGATCTTGACGAGCACCGGAACCGGGCCGGCCAGGGCCTTCAGCAGCCCGGCGATCGCGTCCTTGTCCTGCAGGGTGCGCAGGCCGGGGGTGTTCGGCGAGGAGACGTTCACCGCGATGTAGTCGGCGTACGGATGCAGCAGCCGGTACGAGGTGAGGTAGTCCTCGACCGCGTCCTCCAGCGGCGTGACCTTGGACTTGCCGAGCGAGATCCCGAGCGGAACGTCGAGCGGGCCCAGCTCGGCCAGCCGGTCGGCGAGGGCTGCCGCACCGGCGTTGTTGAAGCCCATCCGGTTGATGATGCCCTCGCTGGCCTTGGCCCGGAACAGCCGCGGCTTGTCGTTGCCCGGCTGCGGTTTCGCGGTGACCGTGCCGACCTCGGCGAAGCCGAAACCGAGGGCCGGCCACGCCCGCAGAGCCAGGCCGTTCTTGTCGACGCCGGCGGCCAGGCCGACCCGGTTCGGGAACCGGACCCCGAAGACCTCGACCGGGTTGGCGAACGTGTACCAGCGGCGCATCGCGGCGAGAGCCGGCGCGGGCAGCTTCGCGAGCTGCTGGAGCGTCCACTCGTGGGCGTGCTCGGCGTCCCCGCCGCCCAGCCGGAACAGTGCCGGCCGGGCGACGTTCGTGAACAGGCTCACCCGTTCCCCCGCAGGGACTTGTGCAGCTCCTGCAGCGGCCGGACGCTCATGTCGCCGGCGCGCAGCGCCTCGATGCCCATCACCGCGGCGACCACGCCGGGCACCGTGGTGATGCTCGGCACGTCGGCGGTGACGGCGGCACTGCGGATCTCGTACCCGTCGAGGCGGGCGCTGGCGCCGGAGCCCTGCGGGGTGTTGATGATCAGCGAGATCTCGCCGGCCAGGATCAGTTCGACGGCGTTGCGCTGCCCCGGGTTCTCGTAGTGCTTCGGGACGATCTCGCAGTCGACACCGTACCGGCGCAGGACCTCACCGGTACCGGCCGTGGTGACGATGGTGAATCCCAGGTCGGCGAGCCGCTTCACCGGGAAGATCATCGAGCGCTTGTCCCGGTTCGCGACCGAGACGAACACCTTGCCGGAGGTGGGCAGCGAACCGTACGCGGCGGCCTGCGACTTGGCGAACGCGTGGCCGAAGCCGGCGTCGATGCCCATCACCTCGCCGGTCGACTTCATCTCCGGGCTGAGCAGGCTGTCCACGTTCTTGCCGGAGAGGGTACGGAACCGCTTGAACGGCAGCACCGCCTCCTTGATCGCGATCGGCGCGTTCGCCGGGACGTGACCGCCGTCGCCCTCGGGCAGGAGCATGCCCTCGGCGCGCAGCTCGGCGATGGTGGCGCCGAGCATGATCCGGGCGGCCGCCTTCGCCAGCGGAACCGCGGTCGCCTTGGAGACGAACGGCACGGTCCGGGAGGCGCGCGGGTTGGCCTCGAGGACGTACAGGGTCTCGTCCTTGAGCGCGTACTGCACGTTCATCAGGCCGCGGACGCCGATCCCCCGGGCGAGGGACTCGGTGTACCGGCGGACCTCGGCGATGTGCGAGGCGGCCAGGGTGATCGGCGGCAGCGAGCAGGCCGAGTCGCCGGAGTGGATACCGGCCTCCTCGATGTGCTCCATCACGCCGCCCAGGTAGACCTCGCCGGTCTCGTCGCAGAGCGCGTCCACGTCGATCTCGATGGCGTCGTCCAGGAACCGGTCGACCAGCACCGGGTGGTCCGGGGAGATCTCGGTGGCCCGCTCGATGTAACCGCGCAGGGTGGGCTCGTCGTAGACGATCTCCATGCCGCGGCCACCGAGCACGTACGAGGGCCGGACCAGCACCGGGTAGCCGATCGTGTCGGCGATCGCCTTGGCCTCGGGGAAGCTGGTGGCGGTGCCGTGGTCCGGCGAGCGCAGGCCGTTCTCGGCCAGCAGCGTGCCGAACAGGCCACGGTCCTCGGCCAGGTCGATCGACTCGGGGCTGGTGCCGACGATCGGCAGGCCCGCGGCCTTCAGCCGGTTGGCCAGGCCGAGCGGGGTCTGCCCGCCGAGCTGGACGATCACGCCGACCACACCGGGACCACCGGCCGCCTTGCCGGAGCTGTCCTCGGCGTGGAACACCTCGAGGACGTCCTCGAAGGTCAGCGGTTCGAAGTAGAGCCGGTCCGCGGTGTCGTAGTCGGTGGACACCGTCTCCGGGTTGCAGTTGACCATCACGGTCTCGAAATCCACACCGCGGAGAGCCTGTACGGCGTGGACGCACGAGTAGTCGAACTCGATGCCCTGGCCGATCCGGTTCGGGCCGGAGCCCAGGATGATCACCTTCGGACGGTCGCTCGGGACGACCTCGGTCTCCTCGTCGTACGACGAGTAGTGGTACGGGGTGTTCGCCTGGAACTCGGCGGCACAGGTGTCGACGGTCTTGTAGACCGGCCGCAGCCCGAGCCGGTGACGCAGGGCGCGGACCCCGTCCTCCCCGGCCAGTTCGGGCCGGAGACCGGCGAGCTGCTTGTCGGAGAGCCCGGCCCGCTTGGCCCGGCGCAGCAGCTCCTCGTCGAGGACCGGCGCGGCCAGGATCTCCGCGCGCAGGTCGACGAGGGCCTGGATCTCGTCCAGGAACCACGGGTCGATCCGGCCGGACGCCGCGTGCACCTGCTCGACGGTGGCGCCGAGCCGCAGTGCCGCCTCGACGGTGTAGAGCCGGCCGTCGTGCGGGATCTTCAGCGCTTCGAGGGCCTCGTCGACGTCGGTGAAGGTCGGCGCGGTCCAGAAACCGGCGGCCTTCGTCTCCATCGAGCGCATCGCCTTGTTCAGCGCCTCGCTGAAGTTGCGGCCCAGGCTCATCGCCTCGCCGACCGACTTCATCGTGGTGGTGAGTTCCTTGTCGGCACCCGGGAACTTCTCGAACGCGAACCGCGGGATCTTCACGACCACGTAGTCCAGCGCCGGCTCGAAGGCGGCGGGCGTCTTGAGCGTGATGTCGTTCGGGATCTCGTCCAGGGTGTAGCCGATGGCCAGCTTCGCCGCGATCTTGGCGATCGGGAAGCCGGTGGCCTTCGACGCCAGCGCCGACGAGCGGGACACCCGCGGGTTCATCTCGATCACGATCATCCGGCCGTCGTCCGGGTTGATCGCGAACTGGATGTTGCAGCCGCCGGTGTCGACACCGACCTCACGCAGCACCGCGATGCCCAGGTCACGCAGCTTCTGGTACTCCCGGTCGGTGAGCGTCATGGCCGGGGCCACCGTCACGCTGTCGCCGGTGTGCACGCCCATCGGGTCGATGTTCTCGATCGAGCAGACGACCACGACGTTGTCGTGCTTGTCGCGCATCAGCTCGAGCTCGTACTCCTTCCAGCCGAGCACGCTCTCCTCGATGAGCACCTCGGTCACCGGGGACGCGGCCAGGCCGGCACCGGCGATCTGCTCCAGGTCCTCGGGCGTGTGCGCCATGCCGGAGCCCAGGCCGCCCATGGTGAACGACGGGCGGACGACGACCGGCAGGCCGATCTCGGCGACCGTGTCGCGGACCTCGTCCATCGAGTGGCAGACCCGCGAGCGCGGGGTCTCGCCACCGGCGAGCGCCACGATGTCCTTGAAGAGCTGCCGGTCCTCACCCTTGCGGATGGCCTCGACGTTGGCACCGATCAACTCGACGCCGTACTTGTCCAGGACGCCCGCCTCGTGCAGGGCGATCGCGGTGTTCAGCGCGGTCTGGCCGCCCAGGGTCGGCAGGATCGCGTCCGGCCGCTCCTTGGCGATGACCAGCTCGACGAACTCGGGGGTGATCGGCTCGACGTAGGTGGCGTCGGCGAACTCCGGGTCGGTCATGATCGTGGCCGGGTTGGAGTTGACCAGCGAGACCCGGATGCCCTCGGCCCGCAGCACCTGGCAGGCCTGGGTGCCGGAGTAGTCGAACTCGCAGGCCTGACCGATGACGATCGGGCCGGACCCGATCACCATGATGTGTTTGAGATCTTCACGTTTCGGCATGAACGGTCAGCCCTTCTTCTCGACCAGCTCGACGAACCTGTCGAAGAGGTAGTCGGCGTCGTGCGGGCCGGCGGCGGCCTCGGGGTGGTACTGGACGGTGAACGCCGGGACCTCCAGGCCCCGGAGCCCCTCGACCACGTCGTCGTTGAGGCAGACGTGCGAGACCTCGACGCCGCCGAACTCGGTGTCGATGCGCTGCCCGATCGGGGCGTCCACGGCGAACCCGTGGTTGTGGCTGGTCACCTCGACCTTGCCGGTGGTCTTGTCGAGCACCGGCTGGTTGATGCCGCGGTGGCCGTAGCCCAGCTTGTAGGTGCCGAAGCCGAGCGCCCGGCCGAGGATCTGGCTGCCGAAGCAGATGCCGAACAGCGGCACCCGCCTGCGCATCACCTCCTGCGCGAGTGCGACCGGGCCGTCGGCGGTGGCCGGGTCACCGGGGCCGGGTGAGAAGAACACCGCGTCCGGGCTGACCGCGAGCAGGTCCTCGATGCTCGACGACGCCGGGAAGACGTGGGTGGTCACGCCCCGGGCGGCGAGCCGCCGGGAGACGTTGCGCTTGATGCCCAGGTCCAGTGCGGCGACCGTGTAGCGGTGCTCACCCTCGGCCGCGACGGTGTACCGGGCGGACGTGGTGACCTGGGCGGACAGGTCGGCGCCGAGCATCTGCGGCTGGTGCAGGACCCGCTGCCGCAGCTTCTCCGCGTCCAGGTCGAGCGAGGAGATGCCGACCCGCATGGCACCACGCTCGCGCAGGTGGCGGGTCAGGGCGCGGGTGTCGACGCCGCTGATCCCGACGATGCCCTCGGCGGCGAGGCGGTCGCCGAGGTCACCGGTGGAACGCCAGTTGGAGGGGCGGCGGGCCGGGTCACGGACCACGTAGCCGGAGACCCAGATCCGGTCCGACTCGTCGTCCTCGGCGTTGACGCCGGTGTTACCGATCTGCGGGGCGGTCTGCACCACGACCTGCCTGTGGAACGACGGGTCGGTCAGCGTCTCCTGGTAACCGGTCATGCCGGTGGTGAACACCGCCTCGCCGAACGTCTCCCCGACGGCACCGTAGGAGGTGCCGCGGAACGTTCGACCGTCTTCAAGAACGAGGATCGCCTTGGTCACTTGACTGCCTTTCCGTCCAGAACCGTGGCCTCGCCCCGCAGGAAGGTCGCGACGATGCGACCGGGCAGGGTCATGCCGGCGTACGGCGTGTTGCGGCTGAGGCTCGCCAGTCCGGCCGGGTCGACGACCCGCTGCACCGACGGGTCCACCAGCGTCAGGTTGGCCGGGGTGCCGGCCTTCGTCAGGTCACCGCCGTGCCCGTCGAGCCCGGCGATCCGGGCCGGGGCGATCGACATCCGGTCGGCGATCAGGTCCCAGTCCGGGCCGAAGACGCTCAGCACGATCGGCAGCGCGGTCTCCAGACCGAGCATGCCGGGGCGGGCGTACGACCACTCGCATTCCTTGTCCTGCACCGCGTGCGGGGCGTGGTCGGTGGCCACCACGTCGATGACCCCGTCACGCAGGGCCTGACGGAGGGCGTCGACGTCGTTCCGCGTACGCAATGGTGGGTTGACCTTGAAGACCGGGTCGTAGCCGGCCGCGAGCTCGTCGGTGAGCAGCAGGTGGTGCGGGGTCACCTCGGCCGTCACGCGGACGCCGCGGGCCTTGGCCTGGCGCAGCACCTCGACCGAACCGGCGGTGGAGACGTGGCAGACGTGCAGGCGGCTGCCGACATGCTCGGCCAGCAGCACGTCCCGGGCGATGATCGCCTCCTCGGCGACGGCGGGCCAGCCGGTCAGGCCGAGCCGGGTGCTGACCTCACCCTCGTGCATCTGCGCGCCCTCGGTGAGGCGGGGCTCCTCGGCGTGCTGGGCGATGACACCGTCGAACGCCTTGACGTACTCCAGGGCGCGCCGCATCAGTTTCGGGTCGGCGACGCAGAAGCCGTCGTCGGAGAAGATCCGCACGTTCGCCGCGGAGGTGGCCATCGCGCCCAGCTCGGCCATCTGCTTGCCGGCCAGGCCGACGGTGACGGCGCCGATCGGCTGCACGTCGACCAGACCGGCCTCCCGGCCCAGCCGCCAGACCTGCTCGACCACACCGGCGGTGTCGGCGACCGGCGAGGTGTTCGCCATCGCGCAGACCGCCGTGTAGCCGCCGAGCGCCGCGGCCCGGGAGCCGGTGTCGACGGTCTCGGCGTCCTCACGGCCCGGTTCGCGCAGGTGGGTGTGCACGTCCACCAGGCCGGGCAGCGCGACCAGACCGGTGGCGTCGATGACCTCGGTATCGGCCTTCTCCGCGAAGGGCGCGATCACGCCGTCTTCGATGAACAGATCCGTCGGCGCGGCACCGAGGATCGAGACGCCCTTGAGCAGGTACGCCATCACTTGCCTCCCAGCAGCAGGTAGAGGACGGCCATCCGGACACTGACGCCGTTGGCGACCTGTTCGACGATGGTGGAGCGGGGTGAGTCGGCGACCTCGGGGGCGATCTCCATACCCCGGTTCATCGGCCCGGGGTGCATGACGATCGCGTGTTCCGGCAGCTTGCGGAGCCGGGGCACGTCGAGGCCGTAGCGGCGGCTGTACTCCCGTGCCGAGGGGAAGTAGGAGTCCTGCATCCGCTCGGTCTGCACGCGCAGCATCATCACCACGTCGCTGGCCGGCAGCACCGCGTCCAGGTCGTAGGAGACCCGGGCCTTGTCGGTCAGGTCGATCGGGATCAGGGTCGGCGGGCCGACCACCGTCACCTCGGCGCCGAGCGTCGACAGCAGCAGGATGTTGGAGCGGGCCACCCGGCTGTGCAGCACGTCGCCGACGATCGCCACCCTGAGGCCGTCGAGACGACCCAGGCGGGACCTCATCGTGTACGCGTCGAGCAGGGCCTGCGTCGGGTGCTCATGGGTGCCGTCGCCGGCGTTGACGACCGAGCCCTCGACCCAGTTCGCCAGCCGGTGCGGCGCGCCGCTGGCCGAGTGCCGGATCACCACGGCGTCGGCCCCCATCGCCTGCAGGGTCAGCGCGGTGTCCTTGAGGCTCTCCCCCTTCGAGACGCTGGAGCCCTTGGCGGAGAAGTTGATCACGTCGGCGGAGAGCCGTTTGGCGGCCGCCTCGAACGAGATCCGGGTGCGGGTCGAGTCCTCGTAGAAGAGGTTGACCACGGTGCGGCCGCGCAGCGCGGGCAGCTTCTTGACCTCCCGGCCGGAGAGCGCCGCCATCTCGGCAGCGGTGTCCAGGATCAGGGTGGCGGTGTCCGCGTCCAGGTCGGCGGCGGAGCGCAGGTGCTTGATCAACTCAGGCCTCCGATCAGGCGTACCTCGTCGGCCTCGTCGGTCTCGGTGAGCGCCACCTTGACACTCTCGCTGAGCGCGGTGGGGATGTTCTTGCCGACGTAGTCGGCGCGGATCGGCAACTGCCGGTGACCGCGGTCGACCAGAACCGCGAGCTGCACCGAACTGGGCCGGCCGAGATCCTGCAGCGCGTCGAGCGCGGCCCGCACCGAGCGGCCGGAGAAGAGCACGTCGTCGACGAGGATGACCCGCAGGCCGTCGATGCCGCCCGGCGGCAGCTCGGTCCGGCCGAGCGCGCGGGTGGCCTTGAGGCGCAGGTCGTCGCGGTAGAGGGTGATGTCCAGGGAACCGACCGGGACCTCGACACCCTCGAAGGCGTGAATCCGGGCGGCGAGCCGGTGTGCGAGCGGGACCCCGCGGGTGGGGATGCCGAGCAGCACGGTGCCGGTGGCGCCGGAGGTCTTCTCGAGGATCTGATGGGCGATGCGGTCGACGACCCGGTGCAGGTCGGACCCTTCGAGAATGATCTTACTGGGCGCGTCTGCGCGTGGCTGCGCCACGGCGGACCTCCTTCCCCGCCTCACGGGACGGGTCGTTAAAGGATGTCGGTACGGGCCTGCACAAGCGGGCCCGATGGCTGACGCTACGTTACCAGTGAACGCAGCGTTGACCATGGTGACGTGCCTGACTGGAATAGACCGGACATATCCCACCTACTTGGGATACAGGCGGTGACTTTCCGGCCCGCTTACGCGACTCATCGGTAACCAACACTTGACCGGCGGTCGCAACTTCCGTACCGTCACGCAGCGTAGCGAACCGTGAGGAAAGAACCCTTACGGTGCCAGCACAGTACCGGGAGTGTCCATATGCCGTCTGAGTACGCAAAGTCGCTGGGCGCTCGCCTGCGCTCCATCCGCCAGCAGCAGGGCCTTTCCCTGCAGGGTGTCGAAGAGAAGTCCAACGGTCGCTGGAAGGCGGTCGTCGTGGGCTCGTACGAGCGTGGCGACCGCGCGGTCACCGTGTCCCGCCTGGCCGAACTGGCCGACTTCTACCGGGTTCCCGTCTCGGAGCTGCTGCCCGACGGTAGCGGAATCCGCCTGGAAGCCACCAACAAGATCGTTCTGGACCTCGAGAAGCTGTACGACACCACCGGCGAGGACCTCGCCTACGTGGCTCGTTACGCCCGGGCCATCCAGCAGCAGCGCGGTGACTACAACGGCCGCGTCCTGTCCATCCGGGCCGACGACCTGCGGGCCCTCGCCATCGTCTACGACATCTCGCCGTCCGGCCTCATCGAGCGCCTGACCGAGCAGGGTGTCCTGGTGGCCGACCCGCGCGCTTTTTTCGCCAGCTGAAAGCGCTTTCCACCGGCCGGGTTCAGCCATCCCGGCTTAACAGAATCAGCAACACCCTGTAGCGCCCCCCGTAAAGCCCGCGTCCCCACGGCGCGGGCTTTCGCCATGTCAAGCGGGCTTTCGCCATGTCAAAGGGTCCGGATCAGCTGATCCGGACCCTTTGACATGCTCTTTGATTGAAGATCAACGCGTGGCGAACGCCGCGATCCGGTCCAGCAGACCGTTGAGGAAACGCGGGCTGTCGTCAGTCGACATCTCCCGGGCCAGCTCGACGGCCTCGGTGATCGCCACCGGATCGTCGACGTTCGGCTCGAAGAGCAGCTCGTAGACGGCGATCCGGGCCAGGTTGCGGTCCACCGCCGGCATCCGGTCGATGGTCCAGCCCTCGGCGTAACTGGCGATCAGCTCGTCGATCCGGTCGAGGTGCTTGGCGACACCGTCGATCAGAGTCTTCGAGTACTCCAGGTGCTCGGGGTGCGGCTTGGCGATCCGGTCCAGGTACGTCAACAGCACCTGACTCGGCGGCAGGTTACGCAGGTCTGCCTCGAAGAGGACGTCGAGCGCACGCTTACGCGCCTTGCGCCGCGCGAGGCGTTCCTTCTTGGGACCTTCAGCCATCAGCTGCGGCCGAGGTAGCGGCCGTCGCGGGTGTCGACCTTGATCTTCTCACCGGTGGTGATGAAGAGCGGGACGTTGACGGTGGCACCCGTCTCGATCGTGGCCGGCTTGGTGCCGCCGGTGGAACGGTCACCCTGCAGACCCGGCTCGGTGTAGGTGACCTCGACGAAGACGCTGGTCGGCAGCTCGATGTAGAGCGGCACTCCCTCGTGCAGCGCGACAGTGACCTCAGCCTCGGGCAGCAGGTAGTTCGCGTTGTCACCGAGAGTGGCGCCGGTGACGGGGATCTGCTCGAAGGTGTCCAGGTCCATGAAGACGTAGTCCTCACCGTCCTGGTACAGGTACTGCATCGTGCGCTTGTCGACGGTCGCCGTCTCGACCTTGGTGCCGGCGTTGAAGGTCTTGTCGACCACCTTGCCGGACAGGACGTGCTTCAGCGTGGTGCGCACGAAGGCGGGACCCTTACCCGGCTTGACGTGCTGGAACTCAACGACGGACCACAGCTCCTTGTCGAGGTTGAGAACCAGGCCGTTCTTCAGGTCGTTGGTGGAAGCCATGTCCTGCCTTGATCTTGACGGGTATCGGTGACCGAACCACTCTACCGGCGTTAACCTGCCCGGAGCGAATCGGGCCTAACGCGCGATGTGCTCCAGAGCAAGGCGATACCCGTCGAAACCGAGCCCGGCGATCACTCCGGTGGCCACCGCGGAGATCACCGAGTGGTGCCGGAACTCCTCCCGGGTGTGCACGTTGGAGATGTGCACCTCGACCAGTTTGCCGCGCAGCATCGCGCAGGCGTCCCGGACCGCGTAGTTGTAATGGGTCCAGGCACCCGGGTTGAGCACCACGTCGGCGCCCTCGTCGGCGGCCCGGTAAAGCCACTCGAGCATCTCGTGCTCGGCGTTCGTCTGCTTCACCTCGACGGTCACGCCCAGCGCCTCGGCCACGCCCTCGCACATGTCGACCAGTTCCTGGTAGGTCGCCGAGCCGTAGACCCCCG
>DATMVU010000653.1:0-3253 GCA_035562875.1 Actinoplanes sp.
GGCGCCGAGCTGGTGCGCAAGCACGCCGATTCGCCGGTCACGGTGCTCGCCGAGGCCGCCCTCGCCGCGTTGACCTGGACCGATCAGCCGGATCTGGCGTTGCCGGTGCTGCTCGCCCACGCGGGTGGCGACCGGGCCCGGGTCGCCCTCTACGCGGCCGGGCGCGCGGTCCGGCACATCGATCCGGAACGGTTGCCGGACCTGCTCGGGCCGCTGCTGTCCGGGCCGGTGAAGGTGACCAGCCGCAAGGCGGCGGTGCGGATGCTCGCGGACTACGGGCCGCCGGCCACGATGGACATCCTGCGGGACGCGTACCGGGCCGGCGGCCAGCACCGGGACGTGCGCGCGGCGGTCGTCTCGGTCGCCCGCCGGCACCTGGAGAACCCGGTGAGCTGGGAGATCCTGGACAGCGCGAGCGGCGGGACGCGGGAGGAGGTGCGGGCGTTCCTCGACGTCCGGCCGTGGTCGATCGCCGAGGAGCACCGGCCCCGGTACGCGGCGCTGATCGTCGGCGCCTGCCGTTCGGCCGACCGGGAGATCCGGCGTGAGGCGTTCGACGAGCTGCCCCCGTGGACGCGCTGGGCCGGAGACGTCTCCGCGCTCGTCACCGACCGGGTGGTGGACGTCGGGGAGAGCATGACCGGCCACGACATCCAGGATCTGGTCGCCTCCGGCGGAACCGGCTGGCTGGGCGAGGCTCTCGACCGGCTGCTCGCCCTGGACGCCGCCGACCCCGCGCCCGGTGGTCCCGGCGCGGACCGGCCCGCCCGCCGCCGGGCCGAGGCCCTGATCCGGGCCACCACCACGGTGATCGACTCCGAGGTGCGGGCCGAGCTGCGGATCCCGGTCCGGAGGATGCTCGGCGCCCCCGCCTACCGGAGCCTCGCCGTGCTCACCCTGGTGGACCTGGGGCGCCTCGACGACCTCGACGAGATCGCCGGTCTGTGCGCGGGCCGTCCCGATCTGGCCGCCCGGGCGGCGGATCGGGCCGGGACCCGGCTGCGGCAACTGCCGGACCTGATCGACGTGGCGTTCCTGGGGCCGTTGATCACCCGGCTGACCGGCCGGGCGGACCCGGCCGGTGGCCTGCTCGCCGTCGCGCTGGTCCGGGTCGGCGCCACGTTCGGCTGGGCGGATCCGTGGCGCGACCGGTTGCTGGCCCTGCGGGAGCACCCGGAGGACGCGGTCCGCGAGCAGGCGTACAGCATCGACATGACCTGACGGATCAGAGCTTCTTGACGACGACCTTGCGACCGGAGGCCTTCACCGAGTACGCCACCGTCTGCTTCGTCCACGGGTTCGTCGCGTGGACCCGTACGCCGCCGGAAATGTCGTTGATCTTGACGAGGGTGGTCCCGGAGAACCGGTTGGCGGCAGTCGCCTCCTTGCGGACCAGTTTGCGCAGCGTGGTGACCTTGACCGTGCGGCCCTTCGCGGCCTTGCGGGTGCTCGCGGCGCCCTGCTGAGCCGTCGTCTTCACCGTCCCGGTCATGCCGAGGTAGGCGACACCCTTGTTGACGGTGGCGATGTCGAGGGTGACCGCGGCGGCCGGCAGCTCCACCGTCTGCGCGGCGTAGGTGAACCCGATGGTGGCGTTCGCGCCGGTGGAGGTCATCTCCATGCCGGTCAGGACCGACGCGGCGGTGGTGTGGACGACGATGGTGGACTTCTGTTCGTTCTCGGTCACCTTGTAGTCGATGCTGCCGTCGTCGTGGACCGTCCTGGTGCCCGGGAGCGAGTAGTACTCGATGAGCGACGCCGTGTCGAAGGCGCTCTTGCGGACGAACTCGTCGAGCTTGAGGTTCCGGTCCGCGTCGAACATGTACTTCACCTCGGGCCGGCCCATCATCTTCAGCGCCTTGACCTCGATGCTGCCGGTCTGGATCCAGGCACCCCGGCCGGCCGCCGCGTAGGTGCTCTCGGTGCCGTACCCGGAGACCGACGTGACCTCACCGAACCGGCCCTGCACCGGGTCGACGGTGACGGTGTCCTTGATCGTCACGGTCGTGCCGTCCGAGGTCATCCGGAAGTCGGTGACCCCGCGCCAGCCACCGGCCCCGGCCTGCTGGGACGCGGCCCCGACGGCCCGCAGCGCGGACCGCATCTGGGCGGCGGTCATCGGCGTGGTGGTGTCGGCGGCCCAGGCCGGTGCGGGAGCGGTGAGCAGGCCGGCGGCGAACGCGGCGGTCGCGAGCAGGACGGCGGGCCGGGTGGTTACGGACATCGGATGACCTCGGGATTCGGGGTTCGGTGCTGGCGAACGTACGTTTCGGCCGGAAACGCCGTGGCATGAGCTTTCGGTGGCCCGGCACAATCGGGCGGGTGATCACTACGGAGCTGCTGACCGTCCTCGACCCGCTGCCCTTCCGGGACCGGCTCAGCCGGGTCGCGTCCTGGGCGCGGACGGCCGTGAACCGGGCCGAGGTCTGCGCCGGACTGCGGGCCGGCGGGTCGTACGAGCGGCGGCTGGCACTGGTCGCCGCGATCACCACCGGGGACGGGACGGGCATCCGGGCGGCGCTCGGTGACGAGTCGGCGGAGATCCGGGCCGAGGCGTACCGGGCCGCCCTGCGCGCCGGCCTCGACGTCTGGCGCCCGGACCTGCCGGCCGGTGACCGGCGGCGGATCTACCACGCGCTGCGGCTGGTCACCGCGCCCGGCGTCGCCGACGGGCTGATCCCCCGGGTCCGCACGGCGCACGGTGACGCGGAGGCCGCGATGGTGCTGCCCGCTTGCGGCGCCGATGTCGTACGCCGGCTCCTGCCCGATCTGGAGCACGCGGTCAACCTGTCGGCGCTCGCCCGCCGCCACCCCGGCCCGGTCCTGGAGCGGGCCGCCACCCGGCTGGCCGAGGCGCCGACCGCCGACGTCCGGGACCGGATCTGGACCCTGGTCGCCGACGCGGTGCTGCACTGCGCCCCGGCGGACGTGCTGGACCTGCTCGAACACCTCGGGCCGGAGGACCGCCTGCCGGGCCGGATCCGTGGCTACGGCCGGCTCGCCGCGCACGATCCGGTCCGGGTCGCCCGGCTGCTCGCCGCACCGTACCGGGGCGCCTGGCTGGCCGGCACCGTGCTGCCGAAAGCGGTCAGCCGCCGTCTGGCCGGGCTGCCCACCGCCGAGCTGGCCCCGATCGCGGCCCGTTACCGGAACTCCCCGTGGCGGCTCGCCGCCCTGCTGAAGGTGCTGCCCCCGGCCCGCCGCGGCGAACTGTACGAGACCACCGGGCCGTCCGCGGCGGACGTCCCGGACC
>DATMVU010000654.1:0-50795 GCA_035562875.1 Actinoplanes sp.
CCGAAAGCGGCAGCGCCACGGGCTTGGCAAGGTCGGAAAGCGGCAGCGCCAGCGGCCCGGCAGGGTCGGAGAGCGGCAGCGCCAGCGGCTTGGTGATCACGCCGCGGCAGGTGTTCACCGCCTGCTCCGCGGCCTTGGCGATGCTCGTCGTGTCGTATGCCGACCTGCTGCTGGCGCGGGCTCTGCTGCCGGCTGCCGCCTCCGGGGCGTACGCGGTCGGCACCGTCCTGACCAAGGGTGCGATCTGGGCCCCGCAGGTGGTGAGTGTGCTGGCCCTGCCCCGGCTGGCGCACGGCAGCCGCCGGGCCCTGCTGATCGCGATCGGTCTGGTCACCGCTTCGGGAACGATCCTGGTCACGGCGTCCGCGCTGGCGGGTGGGCTGGCGTTCGGGGCGGCCGGCGGGCCGGGCTACGTCCATCTGGGCCGGTACGCGCCGGTCTTCGCTGCCACCGGTGCGCTCTACGCGCTGGTGTACGTGCTGATCAACGCGCAGGTGGCGGCGGGGGCGAAGTGGCCGTCGGCGCCGTTGTGGGCGGGCACCGGGGTGCTCGTGCTCGCCACCCTGATCGTGCCGCACACGTTCGTGGCGATCATGTGGGCCGCGCTCGGTACCGCGGTGCTGATCCTGGCCACGCTGACCATCCGAAACATCCGGTTAGCGAGCTGATATACTTGTTTGACCGGTTTGCGCCGCCGCGACGAACGGGCGCTATCTAACGCCGTACCGAATAGTCGGTTGTGGCCTTCTCCCTTCGGATACCGAACGCCGCCTTGTCGGTTTAACCCGTCCAGTCGGAATTCGTCCGTTCCCGCCGTTCTGTATCGCAATAGCCGCCGATGTCTGACTAACTTCCTGGGCACCCGATCCATCTAGGAGCCCACATGGCTGACATGAACATCGAACGCCGGACCGTCCTCGCCGGAACCGCGGCCGTCGCCACCGTTTCTGCAGTCGGATGCCCGTTCAGCGGAGCGGCGGCCCAGGCCGCGCCGCGGGCACCGCACGACTGGAAACACGCGGTCGCCGCCGTCACCCGTGGCTGCGACATCGCCGTCCGCAGCGGTGGCGGCCGGAGCCGGGAGGGCCGCTTCGGCGTCATGTTCAAGAACGCCCCCGCCTTCCAGCCGCCGGAGGACCTGCTCCGGGCACTCGCTGCGCAGATGGGCGAACCCACCGGGCCCAACCCGACCGACCTCGACAACCCGCGCATCCCGGCCGGGTTCACCTTCCTCGGTCAGTTCATCGATCACGACATGACCCTGGACCGGACGCCGCTCGCCGAGGCCAAGGCCGACCCGCTCGCCCTGGTCAACTTCGACACCCCGCACTTCGACCTGGGCTCGCTCTACGGCCGTGGCCCGCGCCAGGACCCCGACCTGTACGAGGCCGATCGGACCCGGCTGCGGGTGGTCCGCAACGCCAACGGTGTCGACGACCTGCCCCGCCGGGCCGACGGCAAGGCCTACCTGGGCGACCCGCGCAACGACGAGAACCTGATCGTCGCCCAGTTGCACGTGGCGTTCGCCAAGTTCCACAACCGGCTGCTGGAGAAGCGGCTGGCCCGCAATCTGGCCGACGCGCAACGGATGACCCGCTGGCACTTCCAGTGGATCATCGTGCACGACTTCCTGGAGAAGGTGGTCGGCACCGAGGTGATCGGCCGCTACCTGGGCCGGCTCGGCCGGGTCCGTAACGAGCACTACCGGCCGCGCAACCGGAACCGGCCGTTCATGCCGATCGAGTACTCGGTGGCCGCGTACCGCTTCGGGCACAGCATGGTCCGGGCCGGCTACCTGCTGAACGCCCGCACCACCCCGCCGAACGCCGCCGCCATCTTCGGCCAGGAGGGCTTCGACCTGCGTGGCAACCGCCCACTGCCGGCCAACCTGGAGATCGACTGGTGGCACTTCTTCGACGTGCCGGGCAAGCCCACGGCGCCGCGCAACCAGTCCCGGCGGATCGACGGGTCACTGTCCCTGCCGCTGTTCAACCTGCCGTCGACGGTGGTGGACGACGACGTGCGGTCGCTCGCCGAACGCAACCTGCTGCGCGGCAGCCGGCTCGGGCTGCCGTCCGGGCAGGACGTCGCCAAGCGGATGGGTCTCACTCCACTGACCAACGCCCAACTCGGCCTGCCGGACGCGGACAACCCGGGATGGAAGGGCAAGGCGCCGCTCTGGTTCTACATCCTCAAGGAGGCCGAGCTGACCTACGCCGGGCAGCGCCTCGGCCCGGTCGGCGGCCGGATCGTCGCCGAGGTCATCCTGGGCATCCTGGACATGGACCGGAGCAGTTACCTGAGCGTCAACCCGTTCTGGCGGCCGGCCGCCCCGATCGCCGCCACCGCCGGCCAGTTCCGCACCGGTGACCTGATCAAATTCGCCCTGAATCTGTGATCAGTGCCGGGATCGCGCGTCTCGGCGCGCGATCCCGGGTCCGGTATCTCTAGTGTGATCGCATGAGCACCGGTCTCAACCCCCGTAAGACCAGGAACACGCTGCGGACCTCGGCGAGCATCTCGCTCCAGCTGTTGCTGGTCCTGCTGATGTCCTGGGTGGCCTTCCAGATCCTCGGGCAGGCCTGGTCGGTGATCTGGCCGATCGTCATCGCCCTGCTGCTGACCACCCTGACCTGGCCACCGGTGCGGTTCCTGCGCAAGCACAAGTGGCCACCGGCGCTGGCCGCCGCTCTGGTCACCGTGCTCTTCCTGATCATCGCGATCGGCACCCTGGTCGGTATCGCGGTGCCGGTCGGTGCCAAGTCGGGGGAACTCGCCGACCAGGTGGTCGAGGGCATCGGGCAGCTGCGGGACTGGCTCAACGGCCCGCCCTTCAACATCAGTGACGCCGAGGTCAACGAGTACCTCAACACCGCGGTCGCCAAGTTGCAGGAGAGTGTCGGCAGCATCGCGTCGGCCACCCTCACCGGCGTCGGCTCCTTCTTCAACGGGCTGCTGAACACCGTACTCGCGCTGTTCCTGATGTTCTTCTTCCTGAAGGACGGCCCGCGGTTCCTGCCCTGGCTCGGCCGCCAGATGCCCGGCCGGCTCTCCACCGACGTGCCGACCGTGGCGCAGCGGAGCTGGGACGTGCTCGGTTCGTTCGTCCGTTCACAGGCGATCGTCGGCCTGCTCGACGCGGTCCTGATCGGTCTCGGCCTGCTGGTGCTGGGCGTGGATCTGTGGCTGCCACTGGCGGTGCTGACCTTCGTGACCGCGTTCGTGCCGATCGTCGGTGCGCTGTTCGCCGGTTTCGTCGCGGTGATCATCACCTTCGTGACCGACGGCTGGGCCGACGCGCTGATCGTGCTCGCCATCATCGTGATCGTGCAGCAGCTGGAGGGCAACGTCTTCCAGCCGATGCTGCAGAGCCGCAGCCTGGGCCTGCACGCCGGGGTGGTGCTGCTCGCGGTCACCCTGGGCAGCAGCCTGTACGGGATCGTCGGTGCGCTGCTCGCCGTCCCGGCCGCGGCGATCGTCGCGGTCTTCTGGATCTATCTGCGCGAGCAGCTCACCGACCCGGCTGTCTCCAGTTCAGTGCCACCAGAGCCGGTCGACGACGATCTCCCGCAGCCCGCGCAGCCGAGCGCTCAGCAGTCCGGTCTCCCGCCCGCCGAGCACGCCTGACGCCAGCAGGATGTCCGAGGCGAGGTGCGTCGCATGGCGCACCTCGCACTCGTACCGGAGCAGCTCCGGCGCGATCCCGGTCTCCCGGGCGACCACCTCCAGGACCGCCTCCCGGTGAGCGCCGCTGTTGCCGATCACGAAGAACCAGTCATCCATCGGTACGCCGAACCGGGCCCACTCGAAGTCCAGCAGTGCCGTGATCCGATCCCCGTCGGCCAGCCAGTTCCCCCAGTGACAGTCCGCGTGCACCGGCACGACGGTGTCGGAGTGCAGCGGCGCCCCCTCCGCGATCCGGTCCAGCCCGTCGAGCAGTTCCGGCGCGACGGCACCGTTCTCATCGGCTTCCCTGATGTTCTCGATCAGGGCGAACAGGCCGGCCCGGCTGACGAAACCACCGTGGCCGAGTGGTTCCCGCAGCGTGGCGGCCGCTTCGTCGCCGGGCACCCAGGTGTGCAGCAGGCCGAGCCGGTGCACCGCCTGTTCGGCCAGTTCGCGCGCCGTCCGGTCGTCGGCGTCCGGCAGGTCCATGCCCGGGGCGGTGCCGTGGACGCGCGAGTAGCAGGCGTACCGCAGTCCCTCGTGGATCCCGCTGACCAGCAGTGGCGCGGAGATCCCCACCGGCAGGAACGGGGCCAGGGCGATCTCCCGCTCGATGCGGGTGTGCTCGCCGGCGCCGATGACCTTGACGACCACGCCGGGGCCGAGGAACACGTGGTGCGAGAGGCTGTCCACCGCGGACAGCGGCCCGGGATCACGATCCAGAACTGTCGTCGCGACGGTGCGGGCGATGTCATGTGCGTGATTCAGCTCGGTCACACCGCAACCTTCCCCCATCCCCCGCCTGACTACGTAGTCAGGGACAATCCAGGGAGTGTCCGTGTCGGCAAGGTTCCATGTCAAGGGCATGTTTCGGCTACGTTGCCCTCCTGAGAACTCCAACCGAAGAGAGGGCTTGACGGCGGGCCCTGACTACGCAGACAGTTGCTTCCACCACCGCCTGACTACGTAGTCAGACCGGACACCCAGTAAGGAGGACGACGTGCCCCTCGATCACGACGAGCCACGCCGCTCCGCCGGGCGCCCGCCGACGAGCACCGACGTCGCCCGCCTCGCCAAGGTGTCGCAGAAGACGGTGTCCCGGGTGCTCAACAACGAGCCGCACGTCTCGGACGACGTCCGGGAACGGGTCCTGTCCGCCGCCCGGGAACTCGGCTACCGGCGCAACCTCGCCGCCGCCGAACTGACCAGGGGACGCAGCCGCCGGATCGGCGTGGTCTCCCTGGGCACCCCACTGTGGGGTCCGGCCACCCTGATGATCGCCATCGAACGCGGGGTGCGCCGGGCCGGCTACTCCTTCACTGTCGTCAACACGCTCGAGGACGCCAAGGACGGCATCGACAAGGCCCTGCGGCACCTACAGGAGCAGGGTGTCGACGGCATCGTGGTGTCCGAGCCGATCGACGGCGAGTTCGACCTGACCCTCGTCGACGTCCCGATCGTGACACTCGGCCGGACCACCTCGATCGCCGGCCCGCACGTCATCGTGGCCGGCGCCGACGGCCTCGCCGGTGGGCGGGCCGCCACCGAACATCTGCTCGCCCTCGGCCATCGCACCGTGCACCACATCGCCGGGCCGCAGCGCTGGTTCTCGGCCCAGGACCGGGCCGAGGGCTGGAAGCAGGCCCTCGCCGCGGCCGGCCGTCCACAACCGCCGATGGTCGAAGGTGACTGGTCGGCGGCCTCCGGGTTCGCCGCCGCAAGGCGGCTGGCCGGGGACCCGGACGTGACAGCGGTCTTCGTGGCCAACGACGACATGGCCATCGGTGCCATGCGGGCCTTCCGGGACCTGGGCCGGGACGTGCCGGGGGACGTCAGCGTCCTCGGGTACGACGACGTCCCGGTGGCCGCCTACGTCGACCCGCCCCTGACCACCATCGGACAGAACTTCACCGGGGAAGCGGACTTCGGGCTGGCCCGGCTCTTCGACGAGATCGAGGGCCGGACACCGGCGGCGGACCAGCCGCTCTCGGTGCAACTGATCATCCGGAAGTCCACAGCGCCGCCGCGCTGACCCTCCACCTCTCCCCTCACTCACTCCCTCTGGTCGATAGGAGTTGATTTATCATGTCAAAATATGGCATAGCACTGTTCACTGTGGGGCTGCTCGCCCTGGCCGGATGTGCTGACAGCGGGTCGGCCGTCCCGGAACAGCCGGCCGCCGCGGTCACCCAGGCCGAGATCGACAAGGCGATGACCACCCCGACCACGCTCACCTACTGGACCTGGGTGCCGGGCATCGAGGACGAGATCGCCCTGTTCCAGAAGAAGTACCCGGCGATCGAGGTCAACGTGGTGAACGCCGGGCAGGGGCTCGCGCACTACCAGAAACTGCGCACCGCCCTGAAGGCCGGCAGTGGCTTCCCGGACGTCGCGCAGGTCGAGTTCCAGAGTGTCAGCACCTTCTCGATCACCAAGGACCTGCTCGACCTGCGCCCGTACGGCGCCGAGGAGGCCAAGGCGAAGTTCGTGGACAGCGCGGTCAGCCAGGTCACCGGCGGCCAGGGGCAGATCTGGGCGTACCCGCAGGACTCCGGTCCGCTGGAGATGCTCTACCGCAAGGACATCTTCGACAAGTACGGCATCACCGTCCCGACCACCTGGGCCGAGTTCGCCACCGCCGCCGAGAAGCTGCATGCCGCCGCGCCGGACGTGTCGATGACGAACCTGGCGTCCGGTCAGGGCGTCGCCTACATGGGCCTGCTGTGGCAGGCGGGCGCCGCCCCGCACCAGGTGACCGGCGACGACAGCATCGACATCAACTTCACCGACGACACCTCGAAGAAGGTCGCCGACTACTGGACCGCGTTGAACAAGACCGGGGCCATCTCCACCGACCCGGACTTCACCGACGCCTGGTACCAGGGCCTGGCCCGCGGCAAGTACGCCACCTGGCTCACCGGCTCCTGGGCGCCCGCCTTCCTGCAGAGCAACGCCGCCTCCAGCTCCGGCAAGTGGCGGGTCGCCAAGCTGCCGCAGTGGAACGCCGGCGAGAAGTACAACGGCGGCTGGGGTGGCTCCACCATCGCGGTGATGGCCAAGTCCACCAACCCGATCGCCGCCGCCAAGCTCGCCGAATTCCTCGGTTCCGACCCGGACGTGGCGCTGATGTACACCGAGAAGCAGCAGTTCTTCCCGGCCACCAAGGCCACTCTGGCGAACGCCGAGTGGAAGAGCGCGACGCCGGAGTTCTACGGCGGCCAGAAGGTCAACGAGATCGGCATCGAGGCCTCCGACGAGATGCGCCCGTTCAGCTGGTCGCCGTTCCAGGACCAGGTCTACTCGTACTGGCAGGACTCGGTCGGTAAGGCCCTCGCGGACAAGTCCGACCTGTGGCCCGCGGTGCAGACCTGGGAGAAGGAGACCGCCGAATACGCCGCCGACCAGGGCTTCAAGGTCCAGTAATGAAACAGGCTCGTGCGGGCTACGTCTTCATCCTGCCGTTCCTGCTGATCTTCTTCGGGGTCCTGGTCCTACCGTTGGGTTACGCCGCCTACCTGAGCCTCTACAAGGAACAGCTGGTCGGCGGCGTGACCTTCGTCGGGCTGGACAACTACGTCGAAGCGCTGAGCGACCCGAAACTGCACGCCGGAGTCCTCCGGGTCGCTCAGTTCTTCCTGCTCCAGGTCCCCCTGATGCTCGTCATGTCGCTGTTCTTCGCCCTCGCGCTGGACAGTGGGCGGCTGCGGATGCCGAAGGTGTTCCGCCTCGGCATCTTCGTCCCCTATGCGGTACCGAGCGTGATCGCCGCGCTGATGTGGGGCTACTTCTACGGACGGGACTTCGGGCCGATCGGGCAGGCGTTCAGCAGACTCGGGGCGACGGCACCCGATCTGCTCGGTGGCGACCTCATCCTGGGTTCCCTGGCCAACATCGTGACCTGGGAGTTCACCGGCTACAACATGATCATCCTGTTCGCGGCGTTGCGGGCGATCCCGGCCGAACTCTACGAGGCGGCAGCCGTCGACGGGGCCGGCGCATGGCGAATCGCGTGGAGCATCAAGATCCCGGCGATCCGGTCGGCGATCCTGCTCTGCGTCATCTTCTCGGTGATCGGCAGCTTCCAGCTCTTCAACGAACCCAACCTGGTCCAGCGCCTGGCCCCGAGCTCCATCGACAACGCCTTCACCCCGAACCTGTACGCCTACTCGCTCGCCTTCATCGGACAGGAACTCAACTACGCGGCGGCCGTCTCCTTCCTGCTGGGAGTCGTCATCGTGGCCGTCTCCTACCTCGTCCTGGCGCTGACCAACCGGAAGCCGTCATCATGAGCAGCACCGCGAACCAGCGCCAGGGCCGGCCGAGCACCGTCCTCACCCTCGCCATGCTGGCCTTCCTGATCTACTTCCTGCTGCCGCTGTTCTGGCTGGTGGTGGCGTCGACCAAGAGCACCGACGACCTGTTCACCACGTTCGGCCTGTGGTTCGGCGACAGTGTCGACATCGTCGGGAACATCCGCCGCACGTTCACCTTCAACGACGGCGTCTACGGCCGATGGCTTCTCAACACCCTGATGTACGCGGTGGTCAGCGCGGGTGGCGCCGCCCTGCTGGCCGCCCTCGGTGGCTACGGCTTCGCCAAGTACAGGTTCCGCGGCAACGGCCCGCTGTTCGGCATCGTGCTCGGCTCGATCATGGTGCCGACCACCGCCCTGGCGATCCCCACCTACCTGCTGTTCAGCAAGATCGGCCTGGTCGACACCCCGTGGGCGATCATCCTGCCGTCGCTGGTCAGCCCGTTCGGTCTGTACCTGATGCGGGTGTACGCCGCCGACGCGGTACCGGACAGCATCCTGGAGGCGGCCCGCATCGACGGGGCCGGTGAGGCCCGGATCTTCTTCCGGGTGGTGTTCCGGATGCTCGCCCCCGGATTCGTCACCGTCCTGCTGTTCACGCTGGTCGCGACGTGGAACAACTACTTTCTGCCACTGATCATGCTGAACAATCCGAAGTACTTCCCGGTCACCATCGGCCTCACCCAGTGGCAGGCCCTCTCCGCCAACGGTGGCGGCGGGTCCACCGGCGACATCCTGCCCCTGGTCCTCACCGGTTCACTGCTGTCGATCATCCCGTTGATCGGGGCGTTCCTGCTGCTCCAGCGCTACTGGCAGTCCGGGCTGGCGGCCGGCGGCGTCAAGCAGTGATCCACTAGTCATGGGAGAACACCACATGTACCAGCACCCCGACCGGGTTCGCTTCGGTGCCGCCTACTACCACGAGTACCAGCCCACCGAGCGCCTGAAGACGGACCTCGACCTGATGGCGGAGGCGAAGTTCTCGGTCATCCGGGTCGGCGAGTCGGTCTGGTCCACCTGGGAGCCGTCCAACGGCGAGTTCGACCTGGACTGGCTGGAGCCGATCCTGGACGGGGCACACGAGCGCGGCATCGCTGTCATCCTCGGCACCCCGACCTACGCGGTCCCGCCGTGGCTGGCCCGGCTCTACCCGGAGATCGCCGGCGAACGGTCCACCGGCGAACGGATCCCGTGGGGCGCCCGTCAGGAGGTCGACTTCACCCATCCGGCGTTCCGGTTCCACGCCGGGCGGATCTGCCGCAGGATCCTTTCCCGGTACGCCGGACATCCCGCTGTCATCGGCTTCCAGGTCGATAACGAACCCGGCAACGAACTACTCCACAACGAGGGTGTCTTCCAGCGCTTCACCGACTGGCTGCGCGCGAAGTACGGCGACGTCGAGACCCTGAACCGGGAGTGGGGCCTGGTCTACTGGTCGCACCGGCTGTCGGACTGGGCCGACCTCTGGCGTCCGGACGGCAACGCCCAGCCGCAGTACGACCTGGCGTGGCGCACCTTCCAAGCCCAGCAGACCACCGAGTTCATCGGCTGGCAGGCCGACATCGCCCGGGAGTACGCCCGCCCCGATCAGTTCGTCACCACCTGCATCGCCCACGACCGGCCCGCCATCGACGACCGGACCCTGGCCGGCACCCTCGACGTCACCGCCTGCAACCTGTACTACGACATGCAGGACGCCCTGGAACTCCCCGACCGGCAGAACCGCGTGCAGAACTGGACCACCCGCGGCACCTGGGCGTTCTACCAGAGCGCCGACCGCATGTACGCCTCCCGGCAGGCACCGTTCCTGGTCACCGAGACCAACGCCCAGGCCATCGGACACGCACACACCAACCGGCCGGCGTACGACGGACAACTCCGTCAAGTGGCCTGGGCGCTCGTCTCCCGTGGTGCCGAACTGATCGAATACTGGCACTGGCACACCCTGCACTTCGGCACCGAGACCTACTGGGGTGGCATCCTGCCGCACAGCGGGCGCCCCGGCCGGATCTACCGGGAGATCGCCCGGATCGGCGCCGACCTGGACCGGGCCGGAGCCGCCGTCACCGGCCTGACCCCGGATGCCGACGTGGCCTTCCTCTACTCCACCGAGAGCAAACGTGCCCTGGAGTTCCAGCCGTCACTGTCCACCGAGGCCGGGGACGCGGAGCCCCGCTCGTACCAGAAGATCGTCGACGCTTTTTATCGTGGCTGTTTCGACGCCAAGTTGCAGAGCCGTCTCCTGCACGCCGTCCAGCTCACCGACCGTCCCGCAGCGGACGTGGCCCGCGAACTGCCGGTGCTGGTGGCGGCCGGGTTCTACATCACCACCGACGCCGAACTGGACTGGCTGCTCGCCTACGCAGCGGCCGGTGGGCACCTGATCCTGGGCCCGCGGACCGGGTACGCCGACCAGGAGGCACGCGCCCGCAACGAACAGCACCCGGCCCGCCTGCACGAGGCGGCCGGCGTCACCTACGACGAGTTCAGCAACGCCCCCGACCTCCCGGTGCCGGTGTCAGCGGCCGGCAACGTCTCCGGCTTCCCGACGTCCGACGATGCCTCCGGGCTTCCGACGCCGGCGTTCGGCGCGGCAACCGCCTGGATCGACGGCCTGACCCCCACCACGGCCGAGGTGCTGGCCGAATACGATCACCCCCACTTCCGTCAGTGGGCGGCGGTGACCACCCGCCCCCACGGGTCCGGCCGGATCACCACCGTCGGCACCGTGCCCGACCAGGAGTTCGCCCGCAGCCTGCTGACCTGGGCGGTCCGCCCCGGCACCTGGCACCCGGCAGCCCCCGAACTGACGGCGACGTCAGCGCTCAACGCATCCGGCGACCGAATCCGCTTCCTGCACAACTGGTCCTGGACCGACCAGACGTTCACCATCCCCGAGCCCTGCACCGACCTGCTGTCCGACGCGACGTTCTCACCCGGCGAGCCACTCACCCTGTCCCCCTGGGACGTCCGCGTCCTCCGCACGGCCTGACGGTCCTCGCACGCACGCCGGACGCTGATGAGATCGCCTTGATCCAGCCCCAGAGCGGTACCGTATCCGGTACCACTCTGGGAGGCGTCATGACGGCAGCGATAAGCGCCAGCGAGGCACGTAAGACCCTTTTCCCCCTCATCGAGCGAGTCAACGAGGACCACACCCCGATCGAGATCGTCTCCAAGCGGGGCAACGCGGTACTGGTGAGCAAGGAGGACTGGGACTCGATCATGGAGACCAACTACCTGCTCCGGACCCCGGCAAACGCGAGGCACCTCGCGGAGGGCATCGAGCAGTGGCGGGCCGGGCGCGCCACCGAGCGCGATCTCGGCGTCGAAGAGTGAAGCTGAGCTGGACCGACAACGCCTGGATCGACTATCTGTACTGTCAGACGCAGGACCGCAAGACACCCAAACGCATCAACGCGCTGATCGCCGACATCAAGCGGGATCCCGACGGCCCCGGCATCGGAAAACCCGAGATTCTCCGGAACAGCCTCACCGGCCTCCGATCGCGGCGCATCGACGATGGACACCGCATGATCTACGCCGTCGAGGTCAACGAGATCACCATCGTCTCGTGCCGGTACCACTACGAGTGAATGCGGCCCTCGGTGTTCCGGTCCGGCTGGGCGGGGTCGGTTTCGGCGAGTAGGTCGGTCAGGTGGGGGGCCGGGATCGGGCGGGCGAAGTGGTAGCCCTGGCCGCGCTCGCAGCCCAGGTCGCGGAGCAGGTCGGCGTGGTGGGCGGTTTCGACGCCCTCGGCCACAGTGGTCAGGCCCAGGCCGGCGGCCAGGTCGACGATGGCCCGGACCAGGGCGGCCTGCTGGGTGTCGGTGTCGTCGGCGGGCATGAACGAGCGGTCGATCTTGAGGACGTCGATGGGCAGGTCGCGGAGGTAGGCCAGGGACGAGTAGCCCGTACCGAAATCGTCGATGGCGACCCGGACCCCCTCGGACCGCAACGCGGACAGGTGCAGTAACGCCTGGTGGGCGTCGACGCCGGCCCGGACCAGGACGCCTTCGGTGATCTCCAGGGTGAGGGCGCCGGGCGGCAGGCCGCTGTCCTTCAGCGCGGCCAGGGCCTTGGTGGTGAAGTGCGGGTCGACCAGCTGGCGCGGGGACACGTTGACGGTGAGGGTGGTGCCCCACCGGCGGTGCCAGACGACGGCGTCGGTGCAGGCCTTCCGCAGCACCCATTCGCCGAGGGCGACGATCAGGCCGCTGTCCTCGGCGGCCGGGATGAACCGGTCGGGGCTGATCGGGGCGCGGCCCGGCGGGGTCCAGCGGACCAGGGCTTCGACGGCGACCGGGCGGGAGTCGTCCAGGGCCACGATCGGCTGGTAGTGCACGGCGAACTCGCCGGCCTCCACCGAGGCGCGCAGCCGTTCCAGGAGCCGGAGACGGTCGGCCTGCTCGACCCGGAACGCGACGTCGTACAACGCGGCCTGATCTTTTCCGGCCGCCTTCGCCGCGTAGAGCGCCAGGTCGGCGTCGCTGAGGACCTGGACCGGGTCGGCGGTCCGGTCGAAGACCCGCACCCCGGCGCTGGCCGTCACGTGCAGGGTGTGCCCGTCGGCGGGGACCGGCACCCGGAACGCGGCGACCAGCAACTCGGCACGGGCGGTCGCCTCGGTGGTGCCGGTGTCCGGGAGCAGCAGCGCGAACTCGTCACCACCGAGCCGGGCGGCGATCCCACCGGCCGGGGTCAGGTCGCGCAACCGGATGGCGGCGACGGTCAGCAGGGTGTCGCCGGTGGGGTGCCCGAACCGTTCGTTGACGTCCTTGAAACCGTCCAGGTCGAGGGTGATCAGGGCACCGCTCGGGGTGCCGGCCAGGCACTCCTCCAGCCGGACGCGGTTGGGCAGGCCGGTGAGTGCGTCGTGGCGGGACCGGTGGCTCATCTCCCGCTGGGCCGCACGCAGGTCGGCGGCCCGCCGGCCGGCCAGCCCGCCGGCGTGGATCAGCCGCAGCACGAGCAGCAGGGCGGTGCAGGCGGTGGTGGTCAGCGGCAGGATCAGGTCGACCAGGTCGAGGCGGGCCGGCTGCTGTTCGGTCAGTTTCAGCCAGACGACGGCGGCCGGGCCGACCAGGACCAGCACCACGTCACCGGCGAGGCTGAGCCGGCTGCGGCCATGGGCACGGCGGTCGGGGCGGAGGTTCCCGGCCGACTCGGGATGCCAGGCGGCCGCGGCGATCAGCAGGAAGGCGAGCAGCCAGCCGCTGGCGCTCCAGCCGGGCCCGGCCCAGTCCCCGCCGGACGCGGTGGAGACGAAATAGCCGACGTCGGCGACGGTCAGCACCGACACGGCGGCCAGCAGGGCCCGGTCCGGCCAGGTGAGCGTCCGGCGCACGGCGACCATCCGGGTCGCGGCGGCCAGAATCAGAAGATCCAACATGGGGTACGCCAGGACGCTGACCGCTCCCGGCCACGGTCCTCCGTCGTCGACGAACGGGTTGTAGAGCAGGGTCCACGCCAGCACCGTGCCGGTGCAGAGCATCACCCCGGCTTCGGTCAGTCCCCGCCAGCCGAGTGGCCGACGGCCCACCGGCATCGCCAGCAGACCGGCCGCGAGCAGCGGATACATGCCCAGATAAACGATGTCGACAGCGGTCAGCTGATCGGGGACCGCCAGCCCGGCGGCCATGCCGGCACCCCAGATCGTGTTGGCCACCACGCAGCACAGCATCGCCGCGCCGAGCAGCCACCAGGCGAGCCGCCGGGACCGCGGGTACCGGCGCAGCCCGTTCCGGACGGCCACCAGCGCCGTCGCGGCGACCGCCACGTAGGCGGCCTGCCGCGCGGTACCGGAGAGCAGGGGCGCGGCCAGCGCCAGCAGCACACCGGCGAGCAGCAGCCAGCGCCGGCCGCGGTTCCCGTCCAACCACAAGGTCACCGGCCCACGATCGCGCGCGCCGGGTGCGCGACGGTTGCCGGCCGGGATCCTTACAGTGTCGCGGCGAGCTTCTGCAGGGCGTCCCGGGCGCCGGAGGTGAGAGGATTCCCGTGACCGGGAAGGATCGCCCGCACGTCGAGGGCGGCGAGTTTCTTCACCGAGCGGGCGGCCTCGGCCTGGTCGGCGGTGTACTGCGGGGCCGAACCGGCGAGCCCCTCCTGGTTGTTCAGGGCGTCACCGGTGACCAGCACACCGGTGGCCGGTTCGAAGATCGAGACGTGACCGGCGGTGTGTCCCGGCGTACCGATGATCTGCAGTCCGAAGACCTCGTCGCCGTCCTTGACCGCCTGCAGCTTCCGGCCGCCGCCGGGTTCCGCGATCCCGGAGACGTCGGCCTCGCCCGCGTAGAGGGTGGCACCGGTCAGCGGCAGCATGTCGGCCAGGCCACCCGCGTGATCCTGGTGCTGGTGGGTGAGGATCACGTGCTTGACCGCGGACCAGCCCAGTCCGGCCGCTTTCAGCGCCTCCTCCACCGAGGCGGCCGAGCCCGGAGTGCCGGTGTCGACCACCGCCACCTCACCACCCCGGACCAGCAGATAGACGGAGACGAAGTCGAGGTTCACCCGCTGCCAGTCGCCGGTGACCACGTTCGGGTTCGCGACCGGCACCGAGGCTGACGGTGTCGGTTCCTGGGTACGGGTGCAGCCGGTAACCGTGTTGAGGACGGTCACGCCGAGCACCCCGGATCCCGCGGTGAGCAGTAGTCGTCGATTCATCTCTCATCGATAGCGCACTTCGGAGTCACCGGCCTCCGGAAGGCGCAGCGTCACCGGAGTCACCGGCCTGGGGAAGACGGAGCGTCACCGCCAGGAGCACCGCGGACACGAGCTGGGCGACGGCGAGCAGTGGACCGGTGATCGAGCGGGCGCCTTCGTAGACCATGTCGGCGGCGAGGCTGACCAGCCCGAACCCGAAGATGGCCCGCCAGGCGGTGAGGGGAACAGCTGTGGTGCGCACGAGGCGCTACGTTACTTCCGCGTCCCACGAGACCCACGGGAGCAGCCGCCCGGACCGCGGGCGGCTGCTCGTCGAGGGTCAGCCGTGCCGGTGACGCCGGCCGGGCGGTGCCAGGGCGGCGATGCTGATCACCATGGAGACGATCAGCAGAGCGCCGAGCAGGATCTCCATCATCGTTCCAGCGTGCACCGATAGTGGCCGATCCGCCACCGGAAACGGCAATCCGCAGGTTGGCCTGGCCGATCCGGCCGGTCCTGGATATGGTGCGTGGCGAGGGGAGTACCTCCTAGAGAACGCTGCGGTCATCACGGGCACGACAGGGTGCCCTCGTTCGTTCGCCCGGCACCCCGGGTGAGGGAGACCTCGGACGATCAATCGTGTCCGAGGAGGCTCCAACCGTGTCCGACCTGCGATCCATCGCTTCTCCCCAGCTCTGGGCGATCAGCGTCGCCGGGCTGCTGGCACTTCTCGCGGTCGACTTCGTGATCACCCGCCGGCCGCATGCGGTGGCGATACGCGAGGCGGTCGGCTGGTCGGTGTTCTACCTCGCGCTGCCCGGCGCGTTCGGGGTGCTGATCTGGCAGCTGTACGGCCGGACCCCGGCGATGGAGTTCTTCACCGGGTACGTGGTGGAGAAGTCCCTGTCGGTCGACAACCTTTTCGTCTTCATGCTGCTCCTGGGCGCGTTCGCGGTTCCGCCGGAGCTGGCGCAGCGGGTGCTGCTGTACGGCATCGCCGGCGCCCTGGTGCTGCGGGCGATCTTCATCGCGGCCGGTGCTGCGGTGCTGCAGAGTGGCACGTGGGCGTTCCTGCTGTTCGGTGGGGTGCTGCTGCTGACCGCGGTGAAGGTGTTCCGGGAGGCGATGCGGCACGAGGAACAGCATGTCGACATCGACCGGATGCGCAGCGTACGGCTGATGCGCAGGCTGATGCCGGTGACCGGGACGTACCAGGGTGGCAGGCTGACCGTGCTGACGGACGGGCGGCGTGCGCTGACCCCGATGGCGCTGGTGGTGGTCGCCGTCTTCGTGACCGACCTGGTGTTCGCCGTCGACTCGGTGCCCGCGGTGTACGGCGTGACCGAGGACCCGTACCTGGTGTTCGCCACCAACGCGTTCGCGCTGCTCGGTCTGCGGGCACTCTACTTCGTGCTGCACAGTGTGCTGGAGAAGCTGCGGCACCTGAACTACGGGCTGGCGCTGATCCTCGCCTTCATCGGGGTGAAACTGGTGCTGCACTGGGCGCACGGCATCTGGGCCGGGGTTCCGGACATCCCGACCGAGGCGTCCCTGGCCGTCATCGGCGTCACCCTGGCCACGGTGACCGCGACCAGCCTGTACGCGGACCGCAAGGAGCGGGTGGTCACCTGACCGCAGGGATGTTCCGGACCCGGTCGGCGGCCACCCGGACGGTGGTGATCGCCTGGCGGGCCTCGGTGAACGAGGTCACCGCGGCGTTCAGGTCCCCGGCCCGGGCGTCGGCTTCGACCCGTCCGCAGGCGGCTGCCGCGGCTGCCGCGCCCAGATTCGCCAGCACGCCCATCAGTTGGTGGGCCTCCACCCGAAGCAGGTCGGCGTCGTCGAAGGCGAGCGCCTGCTGCATCCGGTCCAGGTGCTCGGGGATCTTGCCGGAGAGGGTGGCGAGCAGCCCGTCCAGGGCGCCGGCGGTAGCCGCCGGGTCGGGGCCGCGTAGTTGATCGAGTCGCCGGGTGATCTGGGCGGTCACTTCGGCCACGTCGCCGTCCGCGGCCGGCCGGACCCAGCGGGCCAGCACCCGGGCCACATCGGCCGGGACGAGCGGTTTGGCCAGGTGCTCGTCCATCCCGGCGGCCAGGCAGCGGGCCCGGTCGTCGGGCAGGGCGCTCGCGGTCAGGGCGATGATCGGCACGTGCCGGCCGGGCGGCTCCCGGCGGCGGATCTCGGCGGTGGCCTCGTAGCCGTCCATCTCCGGCATCAGGCAGTCCATGAAGATCGCCCGGTAGTCGTGGCGGAGCACCGCGTCGACGGCGTCCCGGCCGTTGCGGGCGACGTCGGCGGTCCAGCCCAGGTTCCCCAGGATGCCCAGGGCGACCGTGCAGTTGATCTCGTTGTCCTCGACCAGCAGCAGGTGCCCGCCGGCCGACGGGGCCCCGGCCGGTGGGCCCGGAACCGGTGCCGGAGCCGGCCCGCTGAGCACCCCGATCAGGGCGTCGTAGAGCTGGGACTGCCGCAGCGGTTTGGCGAAGGCTGCGGACACCCACTCCTGGTCCGACAGATGGCGGACGTCCTCGGCGAGCAGGATGGTCTTCGGGGCCGGGCAGCCGGGCGGGGTGATCGCCAGGGTGTCCTCCGGCGTGGTGTGCTGATCGACGATGAGCAGGTCGATCGGCCGGCCGGTGGCCGCGGCGTCGGTCATCACCGCGAAGGCGCCGATCGTGTCCGCCACCCCGACCGCGTCCATCGACCAGGCGCTGAGCTGCTCGGCGAGATCGGTGCGGTCGTCGTCGTCCCGGTCCACGATGAGGACCCGCAGGCCGTCCAGCGAGTGCCGGTCGGACAGGTCCAGGTCGTCCCGGGCGGCCCGCAGAGTGGCGGTGAACCAGAAGGTGCTGCCGTGCCCCGGTTCGCTCTCCACCCCGATCTGCCCGCCCATCAGCCCGACCAGGTCACGGCTGATGGCCAGGCCCAGGCCGGTGCCACCGAAGCGCCGGGTGGTGCCGGCATCGGCCTGGGTGAACGCCTCGAACAGCTCTTCCCGCTGGTGTTCGCCGATGCCGATGCCGGTGTCGTGAACCTCGAACCGGACCGGCACGGCGTCCGGGTCGCCCGGGTGTGCGGTGCCCGGGACCGCGGTGACGGTGACCCGGCCGTCCGGGGTGAACTTGACCGCGTTACCGGCCAGATTGATCAGCACCTGCCGGAGTTTCGCCGGGTCGCCGCAGACGGTGGTGGGCAGCCGTGGGTCGCAGGAGCCGGTGACGCTGAGCCCCTCGTGGGTGTCCGGCGGGGCGACGAGTGCCACCACGTCGTCGATCAGCCGGCGGAGCTGGAAGTTGGCCTCCTCCAGCAGCACCTTGCCGGCTTCCAGTTTGGAGAAGTCCAGCACGTCGTTGATCACCGAGAGCAGCGCGGACCCGGCGGCGCCGATCCCCTCGGCGTACCGGCGCTGGCGGTCGTCCAGGTCGGTGCCGAGCAGCAGCCCGGTCAGCCCGATCACCCCGTTCATCGGGGTCCGGATCTCGTGGCTCATCGACGCCAGGAACTGCGACTTCAAGGCGGCCGTCTCCAGCGCCTGGTCCCGGGCCTCGGCCAGGGCCTGGGCCGTCTGCCGGCGGGCGGTGATGTCCCGGACGAATCCGTGGAAGTGCGGGCCGCCGTTGTGCCGGATGCACCACATGGTCAACTCGACCGGGATCTCGTGGTCGTCACGGTGGGTGGCGGCCATCTCGGTCGGCCGGTCGAGCAGCCATTCGAGGCGGCCGCCGAGCAGTCGTTCCAGGGCCGGCCGGTAGCGGGCGGGCAGGATGGTGCCGGCCACGCCGCGGCCCACGATCTCCTCACGGGTCCAGCCGAAGACCTGTTCGGCCTGCCGGTTCCACTCGGTGACCCGCCCGGCGGCGTCCATCGTGAAGAACGGGTCACTGGCCGCCTGCATGATCAGTTCGAGTTGCGCACGCTCGGCACGGCGGCGCTGATCGGCCTGGACCCGGGCGGTGATGTCGTGCGCGATGGTGGAGATGCCGATCACCGCGTCGTCGGTGTCGTGGATCGGGGCCATGCTCAGCGAGACCTCGATGACGGTGCCGTCCTTGCGGCGGCGACGGGTCTCGAACCGGGTGAGGACCCGGCCGCTGAGCACCCGGCGGAGCAGGCGGCGCTCCTCGCCGGGGCGGTCGATGGGCAGCAGCCGGGAGACGTCACTGCCGACCATCTCGTCGGCGGTCCACCCGTACAACCGCTCGGCCCCGGGGTTCCAGGTCTTGACCGTGCCGTCCGGGGACTTGCCGACTATCGCGTCCTGGCATGCCTCGACGATGGCGGCAAGGCGGGCGTTCTCCCGGGTCTCCGAACGCCAGGCCGCCTCGGCCCAGGCCGCCGCCGCGCGGGAACGTCGGGCGGCCAGCACCGCGGTGCCACCGAGAGCCACTCCGGCCAGCAGATACACGGCCTTGCGCAGCAACACCACACCCCCGGCTGGATCCGAATCCGATTCAGCATCAACCTACCTGTGACCATTCTCTGCTTTAGCATTAATGCGGACATAGCACCCCACCGACCTGCCTCAAGGGAGACTCCGTGGCGACAGTGATGGTCGTCGACGACGTGGCCGCCAACCGGGACATCGTGCGCATGCTGCTCGGTTTCCGGGGGCATGACGTCATCGAGGCCCACGACGGGGCGGAAGCGCTCCTGCTGGCCCACACCCACCATCCCGACGTGGTGGTCTCCGACGTGCTGATGCCCGGCATCGACGGCCTCGAACTGGTGCACCGGTTGCGCGCCGACCCGGACCGGGAGGCCGCACAGGCCCCGGTGATCTTCTACACCGCCAACTACCTGGAGCCGGAGACCCGGCCGATCGCCGAGGCGTGCGGGGTCAGCCAGGTGGTACTGCGCTCGCAGGACCCGGACGCCCTGCTGGATGCGATCGACACCGCGCTGGCCGGCGGCCCGGTGGATGTCAGCGCCACCGCCGACGATGACTTCGCCCAGGCGCACCTGCAGACCGTCAACGCCAAGCTGATCGAGAAGGTCCGGGCGCTGCACGACACCGAACGACTCTTCGAGGCGATGGCCGTCGCCTCCCCGGTCGGTCTCGGGATCATCGACCGGCAGGGCAACGCCGATTACGTCAACCCGAGGCTGGCCGAGATCCTCGAACAGCCGGTCGACCGGCTCGTCGGCCGCGGATGGCTGGCCTGCCTCGGCGCCTCCGCCCAGGACGCCGCTCTCAGGCTGCTGCGCGGCACCGCCGACGTCACCGAACTCCGCTTCACCCACCGGATCACCTGGGCCGACGACAGCGTCCGATCGCTGCGTGTGCAACTACGGCAGACCCACGGCGTGGACGACGGTCTCAGCGGCGGGGTGCTGATGGTCGACGACGTCACCGACGTCACCCAGGCCGAGGCCCGGCTGCTGGAGGAGACCCGGCGGCGGGAGGAGGAGACCCGGCACCGGGACGCCGAACGCCTGGACAGCCTGCGCCGGATGGCCGGCGGGACCGCCCACGACTTCAACAACATCCTCGGCGCGATCCTCGGGTACACCAACCTCGCCATCGAGACCATCACCGACGGCCGCGACGACGGCAGCATCCCGGCCGACGTGGTGGAGGCCCTGCTCGGCGACCTGAACCAGGTGGTCAAGGGCGGTGAACGGGCCCAGACGCTGACCCAGCAACTGCTCGCCTTCGGCCGCCGGGAACTGAACAAGCCGATCGCGATCGACGTCAACGCGCTGCTGGCCGAGTGCGAGGACTCGCTGCGCGCGGCCGCCGGGCCGGGCAAGGACCTGGTACTGCGGCTGGCCGCCGGCGCACCCCAGGTGAAGGCCGACCCGGCCCAGTTCGCCCAGGTGCTGCACAACCTGGTCCGTAACAGTGGGGATGCGATGCCGGACGGCGGGCCGATCACCATCTGCGCCGAGGTCCGCGACGACCGGCTGGTGATCGAGGTGCACGACACCGGCTCCGGCATGCCGCAGGAGGTCCTGGACCGGGTCTTCGAACCGTTCTTCAGCACCAAGTCGACCACCGGCACCGTCGGTCTCGGCCTCTCCACCTCGCACGGCATCGTCAGTCAGGCCGGCGGGCAGATCACCCTGCAATCCGAGGTCGGCCGGGGCACCAGTGTCACGATCAGCCTTCCGGTGGTGGCCGGCAGCGCTCCCCCGCCACCACCGCCACCGGCACCCGCCGCCGTCCCGGAACGCGGCGGCGGCGAGACCCTGCTGCTCGTCGACGACGAGGCAGCGGTGCTGCAGGTGGCCGCCCGGATGCTCAGCGGCGCCGGTTACCGGGTGCTGACCGCGCCGGACGCGGCCGAGGCCCTGCGCCTGCTGGAACGCCACGGCGGCGAGGTGGCGGCGCTCGTCACCGACGTGATGATGCCCGGCATGGACGGCCGCCAGCTCGCCCGGATCGCGGCCGGACGGCGGCCCGGCATGCCGGTGGTCTTCGTCTCCGGGTTCGCCGAGTCGCTGCTCGACGAGCACGGCAACAACCTGGAGCCGGGGTCGACGATCCTGCCGAAGCCCTTCGACCGCGACAAGCTGGTCACCACGGTACGAACCGCGCTCGGCGCCGCCCAGCACGCCTGACCGGCTTGATCTGCCCGTTACCCCGGACGATTACAGTTCCTGGCCCGCCACCACGACCTCCGAGGAGGCCCGGTGACCACTGCCAGTGATCGCCAGCCGACAGTACGGTTGCCGCAACAACCAAAACCGACACACGACGACATTCCCCCGTCACCCCCGGTCAGGAAGAGCCCGCGCCGCCTGATCATCGGCGCCGCCGTCACTGTGACTCTCGCCGCAGGCATCGGCGCCGCCGCCGTCTACACACTGCGCGGCGACATCCCGTACGGCACCGTCGTCCTCGGCACCGACCTCGGCGGGATGAGCCGCACCGAGGCCACCACCGCCCTGCGCACCAGGCTCGCCACCGACCCGCTGACCACCGCCGCGGTGAAGATCCAGGTCGAGGGGCGCGGCGCCAGCCTGCGGCCCGCCGACATCGGCCTCGCCGTCGACGTGGACGCCACCGTCACCGCCGCCGCCGACGGCAGCCCGTCCCTGTTCGGCGACCGGGTCGTCACCCCGGTGGTGACAGTCGACGCGGACCGGCTCGACACCGCCCTCACCGAGGCGGTCGGCGAGATCGGCACCGCGATGAAGTCCCCCGCCGTCACCTGGACCGGGCTCACCCCGAAAGCCGTCCACCCGTCACCCGGCCGCGGGCTCGACCCGCAGACCACCGCCGGCATCGTGACAGCCGGATGGCTCAGCGGCGACCCGGTGACCGTCCCCCTCGTCGAGACGCACGCCGCGACCACCGCCGCCGACGTCGACCGGATCGTCGAGACCGTCGCCGCACAGGCGGTGTCCGCGCCGATCACCGTCACCTCCGGCGGCGGAAGACTCGTCATCCCGCCGAGCGCCATCCGCA
This sequence comes from Actinoplanes sp., assembly GCA_035562875.1. Lineage (GTDB taxonomy): Bacteria > Actinomycetota > Actinomycetes > Mycobacteriales > Micromonosporaceae > Actinoplanes. The sequence goes on from DATMVU010000654.1 coordinate 22,035, forward strand.
AGAGCCTGGTGCTGACCGCCGACAAGACCGGGCTGATCACGCCGCGGATCGACCCGAAGAAGCTGCGCACCGCCGTCAAGGCGCGACTGGCCAAGGTGGAGACGGCCGCGAAGGACGCCCGGTTCACCTTCGCCGCCGGGAAACCGAAGGTCGTCGAAGGCACCGACGGCAAAGGACTCGACCTGGCCGCGATGGCCCCGGACCTGCTCGCCGCGGCACAGAGCGGCGAGGATCGTACGATCGCCGGCACCCTGACCACCGCCGCGCCCGCCCTCGCCGCCGCCGACCTGGAGAAACTCGGCGTCAAGGAGAAGGTCTCCACCTTCACCACCAGATTCCCCGGCGGCCTGTCGTCACCGCGCAGCCAGAACATCATCACCGCCGCCAAGCATGTGCGCGGCGCCCTGGTGCTGCCCGGCGAGACGTTCTCCCTGAACGAGTTCACCGGCGAACGCGGCTACGCGCAGGGCTACAAGGACGCCCCGGTGATCGTCGGCGGCCACCTGCAGCCCGGTGTCGGCGGTGGCGTCTCACAGTTCACCACCACGCTGTTCAACGCCACCTACTACGCCGGGCTCAAAGACGTCGAACACAAGCCGCACTCGTACTACTTCGACCGCTACCCCGCCGTCATCGAGTCGACCATCTTCTGGCCCGACCTCGACTTCAAGTTCAAGAACGACAGCCCACACGGCGTCCTGCTGAACACCGCCTGGACCAGCTCCACGATCACCGTCTCGGTCTGGAGCACCAAGGTGTGGGACAAGGTGACCACCGAATGGAGCGACCGCCGCAACCTCACCTCCCCGTCCACGATCACCAAACCGGACGGCCCGAGCTGCATCTCCACCAGTGGCCTGCCGGGGTTCACCCAGGACGCGTGGCGCCTGTTCCACAAGGACGGCAAGGTCACCAAGCGGGAGAAGTTCACCTGGAAATACGACCCGGAGCCGCGCTTCGTCTGCGGCGCGGCTTCGTAGCCGGACCGCCTCCGGGGTGGCGGCATCGCCACGGCTCACTGAGCGTCTACACCGCCGGAAAGTGCCGGTGCCGCCACGCCCACACCTCGCAACCGGGTGCTTCACTCGCTTGGGGAGCCGTCTGCTTAAGCTGCTGATCATGTTCGATCAGAGACTCCCGGCCCCGCTGACAGCCGCCCTGAACGCCCTCTTCGCCACCGAGCATGAGGGTCACGATTTCGAGCCGTTCGATGAGTTCGACTCGGCGGAGGAGACCACCAGGTGGTGGCGTGCCTGGACCGGCGATGAGGAGGCTGGCGAGCCACCACTGCGGTTCTTCGGCAAGGACGGATCGGGAGGTCGAGCCACCATCTGGCTCTGTGACCCGAACGCTCCGCTTGAGGCTCAACCGGTGGTATTTCTCGGCTCCGAGGGCGAACTGGCCGTACTCGCCCAGAATCTCGGCGACTATCTGTGGCTGCTGGCCAACGGGGTCGGACCGCTCGAGCCGGTCGGTGGGCTGATTCGCAAGCCGCAGCCGATCCCAGAGCTCGTCGCTCTTGCGCCCGGCGAGCCGCGTTCCAGCGCGGCTGTTCTGGCCGCTGGCGAGACCCTCCAGGAGGGCCTGGAGGAATTCGTCGAAGAGGCCTGCAACGGTCCCTTCGACCACGAGGACGAACCGATCTGAGCCGATTGCCGAGTTCAAGTTCGGACGCCGGTAAATCTGATTGCTCGCTCATGCCGGTTGATCAACCATCGCCTGATGGATACGACAGCAGCGATCAATCAGTACTACGCCCGGGGCGGCGAGGTGCAGCGGTTGAACGCCGGCTACCAGGCCACGCTGTTGCTCGGGCCGCTGTATCACCTGCCGGACCGCCGGGACCGGGTAACGGCTCTCCGCGAGGCGGCACGGGTGACAGCACCCGGCGGTATCGTCGTCGCGGCAACGATCAGCCGGTACGCCGGGCTGTACGACACTCTCGTCCGAGGCCGCTACCTCGACCCGGAGGTACGCCAGATCACCGACGCTGAGGTCGTCACCGGAGTACACGAGCCGTTCGACCAGGACTTGTTCACGCTTGCCTATTTCCATCATCCCGATGAGATCGTGAGCGAATTCGTCGATGCCGGCTTGACCCGGGTGACGCGGTACGCGCTTGAAGGCGGCGCCTGGCTGTTCGCCGACCGCGACGGCTGGCTGGACGGCGACGAGCGTACGACCGGGTTGCTCGACGCGTTGCGCTCCGTTGAGCAGGAGCCCAGCCTGTTCGGAATCAGTTCGCACCTGCTGACCGTGGCTGCCGTCGAGTAGTCGGCCGGCAACGTATGTGCAGACCTACCGGGACGATGAGAGCTCACGTGTTGTCGTCCGGGTGGTTCGGTGGCGCCGGGACTCGACCCGGCCGTGGGGCCGAGGGCCTCGAGGCGTTCGTCGTACCCGTAGCCGGTTCGTCTGGTGTCGCCGATCTGCACCAATGCTCCGTCCGGCATGTTCAGTAGGCAGGCGCTGGTGTCCACGTCGCCGTGGTCGCGTAGCCGGGGTTAAGCCAGGGCGAAGCCTGCGGCGTGCCCGGTGACGTGTCGCTCGTCGGCTACGACGACACCTACCTGATTTCGGGGTGGGTGCCCAGGCGGGCCGCTACCCGGTGGAACGCCTGGACACGCCCGATCTGCCGCACCGGATGCATCTGGTGCCGACCACACCGGAGGTGCGGGGGCCCGGCCTCCGCACCTCCGGCGGTCAGCCGGTGACCCGGGTCAGTTCCAGGACCGGGATGGTGCGGATGCCGGCGGTCTTCTCGCCGTATTCGGCGAAGTTCGCAAAACGGCTCGCCTGCTCGTTGTAGCGCTCGTCGCGTTCGGTGCCGGTCAGGTCGCGGACCCGGACCGGGTAGGTTTCGGTGCCCACCTCGACGGCGGCCTGGTCGGCCGCGACCAGGTTGTGGTACCACTCGGGGTGCTCGGGGGCACCGGCCTTGGACGCGAAGATGTAGATCACGTCGCTGTCGGAGGCGTGCGGCAGATAGATCAGCGGGGTGACGAACTCCCGGCCGGTCTTGCGGCCGCGGCTGTGCACCAGCACCATCGGCGCCCCGGCGAACTGCCCGCCCACCTGTCCGGCGTTGGCCCGGAACTCTTCGATGATCTTGTCGTTCCAATCGCTCATGACTCCATCCTGGCCGATAGCGTGCGGGGATGGGGATCGACTTCACCGAGCCGGGGTTCCTCACCGACCCGTACCCGGCTCTGGCGCGGCTGCGGGCGAGCGGGCCGTTGACCTTCCATCCGGCCAGTGGCAGGTGGCTGGCCAGCGGACATGCCGCGGCGAGTGCGGTGCTGCGGGACCGGCGGCTCGGGCGGTTCTGGCGCGATCTGACACCGGCCGAGGATTTCGAGCCGTTCAACACACTGCACCGCAACCAGATGATGGAGAACGAGCCGCCGGTGCACACCCGGCTGCGCGGGCTGGTGGCGAAGGCGTTCGCCCGCGGTCACGTGGAACGTCTGCGGCCGGCCGTCGCGGTGGAGGCCGGGCGGCTGCTGCGGGCCGCCGGGGACGAGTTCGACCTGCTGGCGGACTTCGCCGAGCCGCTGGCGGTGAGTGTGATCGCGGTGTTGCTGGGGGTTCCGGAGGGCGATCGGCACCGGCTCCGGCCGTGGTCGGCGGCGATGGTCCGGATGTACGAGCTGGGCCGCACCCCGCAGACCGAGGCCGCGGCGGTGCAGGCGTGCCGGGAGTTCGCCGAGTACATGTCCGCTCTCGCCGCGCGCCGGGCCGCCGAGCCGCGGGACGACCTGGTCAGCCACCTCGTCTCGGTGCGGGACGGTTCCGACCGGCTCACCGGTGAAGAGCTGGTGGCGTCGGCGATCCTGCTGCTCAACGCCGGTCACGAGGCGTCGGTGAACGGTCTCGGGAACGGCGTGGTGGCGTTGCTCGGCCATCCGGCGGAGCTTGCCCGGGTGCGCTCCGACCGGGGACTGATCGCCTCCACGGTGGAGGAGATGCTGCGGTACGACTCGCCGTCGCAGTTGTTCGTCCGTACCGCAGCAGTCGATCTTGATCTGAACGGGGTGACCGTGCCGGCCGGGGCCGAGGTGGCCGCCCTGCTCGGCGCCGCCAACCGGGATCCGGCGGTATTCGGCGAGCCGGACCGGTTCGACGTGACCCGGGACCCGAACCCGCACCTCAGTTTCGGGGCGGGGCTGCACTTCTGTCTCGGGGCGCCGCTGGCCCGGATCGAACTCCAGACCGCGCTGGGCGCGCTGCTCGATCATGGACCGCGGCTCGAACTCGCGGCTGAGCCCGTACCCGATCCGGGTTTCGTGTTGCGGGGTTTCGCGTCCGTGCGCCTCAGGTTTCCGTGATCTCCAGCGGATAGGGTCTGCCGGTGCGGACGAAGCAGCAGCTGACCGAAGACATCAGGCGTGAGCGGAAGGCCGCGCTGGTGGTCAACGCGCGGTCCCGGAAGGGCCGCATGCTGTACGCGGAGGCTCGCGCCCGCCTGATCGACGCCGGGTTCGATCTGCTCGGCGCGTACGCGGTGGATCGTCCGGGTGAGCTGGAGAATTCGCTGCGGGCGGCGCTCGCCCACCAGCCGGATCTGCTGGTGGCGGGCGGTGGCGACGGCACGATCAGTACGGCGGGCCGGATGCTGGCGCACCGGGACATCGCTCTCGGGCTCCTGCCGCTCGGGACCACGAACAATTTCGCGCGTACGGTCGGCATCCTGCCCGGTCTGGACGACGCGGTCGGCACGCTCGTCGACGGCAAGGTCATCGACGTGGACCTGGGGGTGGCCGGGGACATGCCGTTCACCAACCACGTCGGGGTGGGGCTGTCCGCCGAGATCATGATCAACGTGCCGAGCCGGCTGAAACGGATGATCGGCCGGTTCGCCTACCCGGTCGCCGCGCTCGGGCTGCTGTCCCGGCACCGGCCGTTGCGGGCCACCCTGCGGGCCGAGGGCCAGGAGATCGTCTTCACCACCCACCAGGTGTACGTGGCGAACGGTGGTTTCCACGCCGGCCGGCCGATCACCGCCGACGCGCACGCCGACGACCGGCTGCTGGTGGCGTACCCGGTGGGCGGCGCGCCGAAGCTGGAACTGATCCGCGAGACGGCCCGGAACGCACTCACCGGACACCGCCGGACGCTACGCGAACAGCCGTTCATCGCGGTCGGCGAACTGTGGCTGGAGACGGATCGTCCGGCACACGTCGAAGTCGACGGCGAACCGTGCGGGGCCACACCCCTGCGGATCGCCGTCGACGCCAACGCGCTGCGGATCATGGCCCCACCGGGGACCGCGGACCACTAGATCCCTGGGTTCAGGCGTCGACCGAGGTCTTGCCGTCGCCGGCGGCCTCGGCGACGATCGCCTTCTCCTCGGTCACGTTCTTGCGGTACTGCCGGATCGAGTAGACGATCGCTGCCGCCCAGGCCACGTAGATGACGCCGTAGAAGACGTAGCGGACGTTGTCCGGGGCGTCGATCCAGTCGCTGCGCAGCAGGGAACGGGTGTTGGTGAGGATGATGACTCCGCCGACCGCGGCGCCGAGGACCCGCGGCGGGATGTGCCGGACCAGCCAGGCGGCGACCGGTGCGGCGATCACGCCACCGATGAGCAGGGCCAGCACCCATCCGTAGTCGATGTTCTCGCTGCCGATGCCCCAGATGAAACCGAGGCTGGCGGCGACCGCGACCAGGAACTCGCTGGTGTCGATCGAGCCGATCGTCTTGCGCGGCTCCAGCCGGCCGCTGGCCAGGATCGCCGGGGTGCCGACCGGGCCCCAGCCGCCGCCACCGGTCGCATCGACGAAGCCGCCGACCAGGCCGAGCGGGGTCAGGAACCGCTTGCGCAGCGGCTTGCCGAGCTGGCCCTTGGGCAGGCCCTGGAAGGTGAAACGGAGGAACACGTACAGCCCCAGAGCCAGCAGGATGATCGCCATCAGCGGCGCCGCGGTCTCGGTGGAGATGCTGGAGAGGAAGGTGGCCCCGGCGAAGGCGCCGATCGCGCCCGGGACGCCGATCTTGAGGACGACCTTCCAGTCGACGTTGCCGAATTTCCAGTGGGAGAGGCCGGAGACCAGGGTGGTGCCGATCTCGGCCAGGTGCACGGTCGCCGAGGCGGCCGCCGGGTTGGTGCCGATCGCCAGGAGGAGAGTCGTCGAGGTCACGCCGTAGGCCATGCCCAGGCTGCCATCGACGAGCTGTGCACCGAGCCCGACCAGAGCGAGGAGGAGGAGTTTCTGCATGTGCCGACCGCCAGGGACGCAGGGAATTCCTATTACTTAGATCGGAGAATAGAAGCCTAGTTGGTCAGTAGGCAAGCCGGTGATTAATACGTGGGACGACAGAGGTGTTGCAGAATGAGCACCGTGAGTGACGCTGACGACGTGCGCCGGCTGGCCCTGTCCCTGCCGCAGGTCGAGGAGATCGACAGTGCCGGATTCGACTTCCGGGTCGGTGGGAGAGGATTCGTCTGGTCATATCCGGAACGTCGGCCCGGAAAACCGCGAGTGATCCGTACGGATGTGGCGGTTTTGTATGTCGGCGACGAGGCGGAGAAGCAGGCGCTGCTACTCGGCGAGCCGGACATGTTCTTCACCACAGCGGGCTACGAAGGGCTACCGCTGGTGATGGTGTGGCTGACGAAGGTTTCGCCCGAACGGCTGAACGAACTGATCACCGACGCCTGGCGGATGCGGGCCCCGGACGAGATCGAGGCCGGCCACGTGGCCGGCCTCGAACCGTGAATCAGGCGCTGGGAGTGGCCGCCTTGCGATAGGCGAGCAGGCCCAGGACCAGGCCGGCCAGACCGGCGACCAGGCCCGCGATGCCCCAGGCGGAGCCGCCGCTGCCACTGTCCCCGCTCTCGGCGGCCGGCGCGGCCTCCGCCGGAGTCTCCGCTGCCTCGGCGGCGCCTGCGGCGGTCAGCTTGAGGACCGGGGCGGGGCTCTCCGGCTCGGTGCCGTCGGCGTTCGGCTCGTCGATCCAGCGGACCACCGTACCGTCGGTGTAGGTCTGCAACGCCTTGAAGACCATCTGCTCGGTGGCCGGCAGCGGGCCGAGCGAGAGGTCGAACTCCTGGAACGTGCCCGGCTTGATCTCCGAACCGGCGGCCGCCGTCCAGGTGATCTTCGTGACCGCTTCGGAGATCTCGCTGTCGTGCACCTTGACCGGGGTGGCCAGCTTCGACTTCACCGAGGCCGCGGTCCAGCCCGGCACCGGCTTGATCGACACCGACCCGATCGGGGCGTCGGCCGGCAGGTTGATCTCCAGCTTGTTCGTCGACGCGGTGTCGCTCTCGTTCGGGACCCGGAACGTCACCTTCGAGTAGCCGCCCTGGGTCGCCGTGTCCGGGTTCACCGTCACGTGCGCGGCCGCCGGGCCGGCCACTCCGAACACGAACACGGCCGCCACCGCGGAGACGGTGGCGGCGCGGCGCAGCGCTGACTGCTTCATGGGGGAACCTCTCATGCTTTTCGACGTCGAAGGAACAGGAAGCCGGCCACGGCGGCGAGAACCACGACGATCCCGGCGACGACCCCGATGACGGTCGAACCGGAATCATCCGACTCGCCGGAACTCTCGGCGAGGGCCGGGGCGGTCGTGGCCTGCGCCGTCTCCGGAGCAGTGGTGGTGGCCGACGGCGACGGCGAGGGCGCCGCCGACGGGTCGGCGACGGTGAACTCGTACGAGCCCTTCACCGTGTGACCGTCCGTCGAGACCACCTGATAGGCGACCGTGTAGACGCCGTTGGCCAGGGCCTCCTCGATGGTGATCACACCGGTGGGGCCCTCGACCTTCGGCTCCGACGTGGCCACCTTGCGCTTGGTGGAGTCGGTGAGCGCGATGACGGTGTACTCCGGGTCCAGCTTCTGCAGGAACCGCAGCTTCACCTCGGCCGGCGCCTCCTTGACGGTGGCCTTCTTGTCCGGGCTGGCCTCGGCGAGCGCGTTGTGCGCCCACGCCGGTGCCCCCGGCACCAGCACTAACAGCATCGCGGCGAGGGCCAGCAGAGCACGGGTCAGGCGAGCACCCGCTCGCCGATCCAGCCGCCCTCGGTGCAGCCGGGCGGAATGGCGAAGACCGCGGATCCGATCGGTGTTGTCCATTCGTTCAACAGGTCCTTCTCGGCGAGCCGCCGTTGGATGGGGAGATACTGCCGGACGATGTCAGCTTGGTACGACGCGAAAACCAGCCCGCTGTCGGGGCGGCCCTGCGCGTCCGGGGCCTCGTCGTAGTTGAACGGCCGCCGCAGGATCTTCAGCGCCGGATCGGTGACGTGTGCCCTGGTCACGTGGGAGAAGTTCGGCATCACCGGCAGCCCGGTCGAGTCGGTCTTCGTGAAGTCCGGCTCGTCGTGTTCGGCCGTGCCGGTCAGCGGAGCCCCCGACTCCATCCGGCGGCCGGTCGAGTTCTCCTTGTCGCCGACACTCAGCAGATCCCACGTCTCGATGTCGGTCCGCACCCGGCGGACCACCAGCTGGGTGCTGTGATCGGCGTTCCAGACCACCGTCTCCATCGCGGCGTCCTTCGGATTGGCCGTCCCGTCGAGCTGGCCGAACACGTTGCGCTGAGTGAAGCCGGCCTTGTGCACGCCGGCACTGCGCCGGAACCCGCGCTGCACCCAGCGGATCGCCCCGAACGGCCGGGCGTCCTTGATCAGCATCCGCTGGGTGTGCGAGACGGTCAGCGAGTCGTCGGAGCAGATCTGCATCACCAGGTCACCGCCGCTCCACCGGTCCTCGAGCCGGTCGATGGTGAACGCCGGCAGATCGGCCACCGGAGACTTCAGCCCGGCCGCCCGGTACAGCCCCGGCCCGAACCCGAACGTCACGGTCAGCCGGGCCGGGTGCACCGCCAGCTCCGCGTCGGTGTCACCGAGCGCCGGCTCACCCCGGGTCAGGCGGGCCGCGTCGTCGGTGAGCAGCCGCATCAGCCGGCCCAGGGCGGCCCGGTCGGTGCCCTTGGCGAGAGTCAGCGCCACAAACGAGCCGTGCGCCGGCGGTTCGTCGGTGATCCCCGACTGCCGGTCACCGTAGAACGGCAGGATGCCGGTCCCGATGTCCTGGAAGTCCGCCACCGGAACGGTGGCCGGAGCCGATTCGGCGGGCGTGGCGGAGAGATAGCCGGCCGCGGCGGCCGAGCCGAGCCCGGCCACCGCACCCCCGGTCAGGAGAACCCGGCGGCGACTGACAGTCACTGGTGGGCGCCCGCCGAAGCCGACGGCATGCTCATGCCCGGGTCGTAGCTCTCCTGCGCACCCGCGAACGGCTTCGCCACCGCGGTGAAGTCGACGGTACCGCCACCGGCCAGCTTCAGCGTGAACGACAGCTCGTCACCCGGCTTGACCGGTGCCGACGGCTTCATCAGCATCAGGTGGTCGCCGCCCGGGGACAGTTCGTGCGTGCCACCCGCCTTGATCACGAAGCCGCCCTCCTTCGGCTCCATCACCATCGCGCCGTCCTTCATCGTCATGGTGTGCAACTCCAGCGGCGAGGCCGGCGAGCTGGCCGACTCGACGGTCACGTCGGCGCCGGTGTTGTTGACGAGCGTGGCGAACGCCGCGGTCATCCCGGTGTCCGCCGCCTTGACCCACGGGTCCCGAACCGTCAGCGCCGCCGCAGTCGCCGAAGCGGACGTGGCGGTCGCCGCCGGGGCAGCCGACGACGCGGTCGAGTCCGAGGAGGAGCCACAGCCGGCCAGGGTGGTGAGGGCGAGCGCCGCAACAGCGACGACGGTACGAGTCAGCATCATCTTCCCAAAGCTCGTCTCTCCCTCGTACGAGGGAACGCCCGTTAGTCGCCCCACCCCACAGATAAGTTCCGAAGACTTTTCCACCAACCCGAAACCCCTGCACACCTGCGGGTACGAGCCGACGGTCCCGCACTGCCGTGAGGTCTCGGGCGACTCCGCCGCCACTGGCCGCGCCGGAGTGCCGGCACACGGTCGCCCATCGGGCATCTGGCAAGGCGACGATCAGCAGGTGCTGCTGATGTGGCGGCTCTGGCCGTTCGCTGGTCAGATCTCCAGCCGCAGGCCGGGCCAGCGGGTCAGCCAGCCCTTTGCGGTCAGGCGCTGTTCGACCTTCGCCCGGCCGGACGGGGTGTCGAAGGCCGGGGACGGGCGGACGACCATGTCCAGCAGGTCGGCCGGGCCGTGGCAGCACGTCAGGGCCACCCGGCCGGCGCGGAGGGTCACTGCCACGCATGTCGCCGTCTCCGGCCAGTGGGAGATCGCGTCCAGGGTGGAGGTGTACGGGGCGACGCCGTTGCGCAGGTGCATCCGGGCCTGGTTGCGGATCTCCCACGGCCGGCCGGGCAGGAGCGTCGCGGCGCGGGTCTCGGCGGCGGTCTCGGTGGCCGGGTCGAGGTCGGCCGGGTCGAAGTAGGCGACGTCCACGTCTCGGTCGGGTTCGGCGGGGCGGCCGGTGAGTGCGTTCCAGACCCGGTTGCGGAGGAACCCGGCACCGATCCACCAGTCCGGCAGCCCCAGCGCGGCGGCGGCCCGCAGCACCGGCATCGCCTCCGGATCGGATTCGATCAGGGCGATGACGGCGGCCTCGGTGCGGATCACCGGCCCGGCGGTCGCCACCCGGCGGCTGCCCTCGTAGAACTCGAGGACTCCGGCCGGCACCTGCCCGGACATCGGCTCGACGTCGACATCGTAGGTGTGGCCCGGCTCGAACGTTGCTCCCGGCGGGACGGAATGCAGGACACAACTGGTGTACGTGGAACCCTGCCGGAGTTGTGGGTGGTAGCCGTCGCCGGTGGCGGTGAGACGGCCACCGTCGGCGGTGCTGAGGAAGGTCACCCGGGTGCGCAGTCTCATCCGGGCATCGAATCAGATCGCGGCGAGGGCCGCGTGCCGGCCGTGCCGCCAGAGGGCTCCCGCTTCGGCGAAACCGGCGGCACGGGCCGCTGCGGCGTGCCAGGACAGGGCGGGGGTGAACTCGGCGGGTGGGCGGGACCGGAAGATCTCGGCGCGCCGGTGCATCAGGTCGCCGAACTCGGGGGCCGCGGCCAGCGCCGACCACCAGTGTGACCAGGCGGGGCCGGGGGCCGGGGCCAGGGCTCGCATCAGGGCGGGCAGGCCGTCGTCGGGCATCACGTCGGCCACCACCAGCAGGCCGCCGGGGTGCAGGATCCGCCGGATCGTGGCATAGAGGGACCGGATCGCGGCCGGGTTCAGGTAGTGCACTGTCATCACCGCGGTGACCAGGTCGAAGCCGGATCCGGTGCGGGTGGGCCAGGACGGGTCGGTCAAGTCGGCCTCGGTCACGGTGACGGTGACGGGCAGGGCGGATCGGGCCAGGGCCAGCAGTACCGGGTCCAGGTCGGCGAGGGTGACCGACGCGGACGGCCAGCGGGTGGCCAGATGTTCGGCGAGCAGGCCGGGGCCGCCGCCCAGGTCGAGGACCCGGGCGGGCGGGCCGGTCAGTCGTTCGGTGGTGGTGGTGATCGCCTGTTCGAGGTCGGCGAGGCCGGGTAGGTAGCCGGTCATCATGCGGGTCCAGGCGGCACGATGGGCGACGGGGTCGAGGGTGGTGGACGGCATCGGTTACCTCGGCACGGCTGGTCAACAACGACAATCGTTTCTAACCAGCCGGGCACCCCGATGGTCACGATTCCCGGGACTCAATGATCGAGACGGGACAGGGCGTCGAGAAGACGGTCGACCTCGTCGGGGGTGTTGTAGACGTGCAGGCTCACCCGTACCGACGCGGTCTTCTCGCCCTGGGCGCCCTGGCAGTGGCCGTCGGCGCGAACCAGCAGGCCGTCGCCGGCCAGGATGAAACCGAGGTCGTTGGAGCCGATCGAGTGGTGCCGGAAGGTCACTATGCCGTGCCGCTGCTGGACCAGCGAGTCCGACGTGAGGCTGCGCTGGCAGCCGAGCACCTCGTAGGCGGCCATCTTCGACAGCCCCTCGGTCAGGCGGACGCCGAGCGCCTGGTTCCACCGGGCGATCCTCGTCAGGTCGGCCTTCTCCAGCCAGTCCATCGCCGCGGCCATGCTGATGATGCCGCTGGTGTTGGGCGAGCCCTGCCAGCCGGCCGGAACGTAGGCGGGGCCGCGCCGGTTGCGGGCCCAGATCGCGCCGGTGCCGGGCAGCGCCATCGCCTTGTGGCCGGAGAAGACCACGAAGTCGACGTCCAACTCGCGGACCGAGACCGGGATGTGCCCGAAGCTCTGTGCCGCGTCCAGGCAGATCGGCACGTCGGGGGCGATCGCCCGGAGGCGCTGCACGTTCAGGTCGTTGCCGTAGACGTGGTGCACGTGGGTGAGGGCGATCATCCGGGTCCGCGGGGTGACGGTGAAACGCCGGTGGTCGTAGTCGTGGGCGGCGTCGTACGGGATGGCCCGGACCACGATTCCGGCCAGGGTGGCGGCTTCCACCCAGGGCATGCTGTTGGCGGTGTGGTCGGCGAACGGCACCATGATCTCGTCGCCGGCGCGCAGTTGCGGGAGCAGCCAGTCCCGGGCGACGGCCCGGAGTCCCTCGGTGGTGCCGGAGACGAACTGGACCGTGGACTGTTCCGGGAGCGGGTCGTCGAGGAAACTCTTGAGCCGGTCACGGGCCTGGTCGATGCGGGCGGTGGTGCGGTTGGCCCATGGGTAGGTGCCCCGGGACGCGTTGGCGTTCCCGGTGGTCAGGTAGGTGATCACGGTGTCCAGTACGGACTGTGGCTTCTGTGAGGTGGCGGCGCTGTCCAGGTAGGCCACGTCGGGGTTGGCCGCGATCATCGGGAACTGGTCGCGGAGCGCGCGCTGCCAGACGGCGAGGTCGTCGAGTGTGGTCATGGTCAGTCCCGGACCAGTTCGTGGCCGGCGTCGCGCCAGGCGATGATGCCGCCGTCCAGGGAGCGGGCGTCGGGGTGGCCCATCCGGGTGAGCAGAGCGGCGTAGGCGGCGGAGCGTTCACCGACCGGGCAGACCAGCAGGATCGGGCGACGGCGGCTGAACGGCAGGCCGGCCTGGAGCATGTCCTCGAACACCTCGTCGGCGATGTTGATCGAGCCGTCGATGTGCAGGGCCTGGTAGGCGTAGGGGTTCCGGATGTCGATCACCAGGGCGCCAGCGGCGAAGGAAGGCGCGTCCGCGACCGACACCACAGATGTTTCCATGATGTCCGACTCGGAAAGCGAGCCCACGGCGTTGGCGCGCGGTGGGCGGCCGAACAGCGATGGCCGCCGGTCCCGCAGGTAACTGAGGTAGGACTCCACCCGGTCACACACGATGAAGACCGCGGACTGACGGGCCGGAAGCGAAGCGTCGATCGTACGCAGGAAACGCAGTGCGCCCTGAAAAGCCCCGCCCCCGGTCGGACCGGCAAGGATCCCGCATCGCCGGACCAGGGTGAGCAGTCCGTCGATCGCCTCGTCGGCACTGACCGAGAGGATGTCGTCGTAGACGTCGGGTTCGAAGAGCCCGACCTCGTGCACCTCGTCGATGGTGCGGATCCCGGGGATGAAGTCGTTCTTGGCGGCGACCAGACCGACCACCCGGGTGCCGGGGTTCTGCTGGCGCAGCGCGCGGGCCACGCCGGTGGACGATCCGGCGGTCCCGACGCAGGCGATGAAGAAGTCCGGCGCGTTCCCGTCGAGGTCCTTGACGATCTCCGCCCCGGTCCCGGTGAAGTGGGCGTCCACGTTGAGGTCGTTGAAGTACTGGTCGGTGTGGACATAGCCGCCGCCGTCGGCGCTGAGCCGCTGGTACATCCGGGTGAGCGGGTCCTCGGTGTCGCTCGGGTCGAGACATTCGGACCGGCCGGGCAGTTCGTCGATCTCGGCGCCGAGCAGGAGCAGCAGGTCCTTGATCTCGGGGACACGCATCCGGTTGGTGACGCTGCGGAACCTGAGCCCGTGTATCCCGGCGATCAGGGCGAGCGCTTTCGCCGTGTTGCCGCTGGAGAGCTCCACCACGGTGTCGCCGCGTTCGACGGCGCCGGGCAGCAGCGGCCGGACCATGTTCCACGCGGCCCGGTCCTTCAGCGAGCCGAACGGGTTGAGCAGTTCGAGCTTGGCGTAGAGGTCGATGTTGGCCAGACCGTGCACCGCGGGTTCGATGCGCACCAGCGGGGTGTTGCCGATGGACTCGGTGATGTCGTCGAATCTCATGGGGGCTCCGAGGGCGGGTGGAGGGGCCATGGCCCGCTCGGCCGGGAGGCGGCAACCTGCACGGCCGAACGGTTGGTGCATCGCCGCGGTGGCGGCCAGGGCTTCCCTAGAAGATAAGCGCCAACCAGCCAAAAATGAAAATCATTACGCCGTACGAGGCGATGCGCCGGCATGTCGCCAACGTATCCGTCGTCGCCACTCTCCGCAAAGGAGTGAACACCCAGAGTCAGATAGTTCGCAGGTCAAGGGTGTGCCAGACCGCCGTCTCCTGATCACCGGTGGACCACCAGAGCATCCCGTCCTTGGTCGCGGCCAGATCCGCGGCGACGGCCAGCGGCACGTCCCGGCCGGTCTGCAGATCGTGCACCAGCAGGGCCGCGGTGCCGGTGAGGTCGGAGTCCGGGCCGGGCACCGTCAGGATCTCGAACCGGTCCAGCACCGCCACGTCGTTCACCCCGGCCTGGGTCTCGGTGCCGGCCACCCGGCGGCGCTGCGTCCCGTCCGGATGCATCAGATCCAGCCGGGCGGTGCCCTCACCGGTCATCACACTCACCCGGCACCAGGTCGGCACGCACATGCCCCACTCGGCACCGGAGAACGGCACCGTCGTCACCGCGCCGGTGGTCAGGTTCCGCATCCGGACCTCGCCGGACTGCCCGCCGGTGTCGTCGGTGAGCCACGGCCAGGCGGACAGCGCCCACTGGCCCTTCTCCTCCCGGACGGTCACCGCGCCGCCGGTCAGCGCCACCGACCGGATCTGGGTGGTGGCGTTCCCCTCGCCGGCCACCCAGTGCACCCGGCCGTCGGCGATCACCAGGTCGTACTGGTTGCCGTAGAACAGGGTGTTGCCGGTGTCCGCGGTCAGTCTGCGGGGCGAAGCGCCGTCGGTGCCCACCGACCAGATCTCCACCGGCTTGCCGTTGACCGATTCGGCCCAGACGAGACGGTCCCCGGCGGCGGTCATGCCCTCGAAGCGGGGGTCACCACCGGCCGGCAGGTCGCGCAGTTCGCGGGAGATCCCGTCCTTCTCGATCAGCAGCTTCACCCGGCCGCCGGTGGTGACCGTGCCGACGGCGGTGGTGGCGTCCAGGAAGTGGACCGGCTCGACGGTCAGGTCCCGCAGGTCGGCCCGGTCGGCGTCCGGCCAGGCCTGCTCGACGGTGATCCGGGTGCCCGCGACCGGATCCGGCACCGGCGGATCGGGGACCGTGCCCGCCAGCAGGGCGGCCGCCGCGACGAGGGCGGCACCCAGACCCAGGTACGCCCTCACTCGTACTGCTGCTTCGGTGCGGCGACCGGCGTCCACTGTTCGACCTCGAGGTAGGCGATGTCGGCCTTGTTGACCGGGTCCTTGCCACGCTTGGTGCTGAGCTTGCCGGTGACCTCCAGCCAGGTCCCGGCCGGCACGTCCACCACCGGGCCGCCGGTGAGACCGACCTTGATCGGGCGGCCGTCAGCGGCGCAGCAGCTCACCACGATCCGGGCCAGCATCACACCCTCCGCTCCGGTGGTGACGAAACCGGTCAGCGCGACCCGGCGGCCGGTGACACTGCGGCCCTCGTCGTAGATCACCCGGGAGGCGTAGTCGAGCATGCTCACCTTCACCGGGTCGCCGGCGGGCAGCGGGGCGTAATCGGAGTCGGCGCTGACCTGCACACTGCCGGACTGGCCGGCGGTGTAGGAGCCGAGCGCGGGCGGGGCCACCAGCAGCAGCCCGAGCACCGGGAGGATCAGCAGCCAGCCGACCCGGGGCTCGTGGTGCGCATGCCCGTGATCGTCATCGGTATCCCGGGACCCCCGGAACTCGTACCACAGTGTCATGAAGGCGGCGACGACCAGCGCCAGACCCGCAGCGATCAGGAACGGCCGCAACCCCTCCTTGACGTAACGCAGGTAGAGGTCGCCGAGCGACGCCTTCAGCACCGCCCCGCCGAACAGGAACAGGATCACCGCCTGGGCCTGCCGGTTCACAGCAGCACCGCCCCGAAGCCGACGGCCACCAGGATCGCCACCACGAAGGTGGCCGGGGCGAACCGGGTCGCGAACCCACGCCCGAAGACACCCGCCTGCATCGAGATCAGTTTCAGATCGACCATCGGACCCACCACCAGGAAGACCAGACGCGAGGTCAGTGAGAACTGGGACAGCGACGCGGCGACGAAGGCGTCCGCCTCACTGCAGATCGAGAGGAGTACGGCGAGGACCGCGAGCGCCAGCACGGACAGCACCGGCTGCTCGGCCAGGGTCTGCAGCCACGCCTCCGGCACGATCACGTTGATCGTCGCGGCGGCCGCCGCCCCCAGCACCAGGAAGCCACCCGCGTGCACCACGTCGTGCCGGCACGCCGACCAGAACGCCCGGCCCTTGGCGGCGCCGTCCAGGTCGGGCCGGTGCGGCAACCTGATCCACTCGGCCTTGCCGATCCGCAGCCACAGCCAGCCCATCAGCACCGCCACCACCAGGCTGGCCAGCCCGCGGGCGGCCACCATCTCCGGGTTGTCCGGGAAGGCGACGGCGGTGGCGACCAGCACGATCGGGTTGATCGCGGGTGCGGCCAGCAGGAACGCCAGGGCCGCGGCCGGGGTCACCCCGCGCCGGATCAGCGAACCGGCGATCGGGACCGCGCCGCACTCACAGCCGGGCAGGACCACCCCGGCGACACTCGCCGCCGGGACGGCCAGGGCCGGATGTCTCGGCAGGGCCTTGGCCCAGAACGAGCGCGGCACGAACACCGCGATCACCGCGGACAGGATCACCCCGAAGACCAGGAACGGCACCGCCTGGACCAGCACCGAGACGAACACCGTGGTCCAGGTCTGCAGGCGCTCGCCCTCGACCAGACCGGCGATCGGCTCCCGGAAGATCACCAGGAGCACCAGCAGGACGGCGAGGACCTCGACCTCGACGGACCTGGTTCTGGTTTTCGTCTTCAGGCTGTCCGTCACGCGAAGGAATCTACCCGGCGCAATCGATCACGGGCTTCCGGCTCGGCCGCGGATGACCCGGCTCCGGCTCCGCCGCGGGCTCCCGGCTTCGTCACGGGCTCCCGGC
This sequence comes from Actinoplanes sp., assembly GCA_035562875.1. Lineage (GTDB taxonomy): Bacteria > Actinomycetota > Actinomycetes > Mycobacteriales > Micromonosporaceae > Actinoplanes. The sequence goes on from DATMVU010000654.1 coordinate 39,172, forward strand.
TTCGTCACGGGCTTCCGGCTCCGCCGCGGGCTTCCGGCTTCGTCACGGGCTTCCGGCCAGGAACAGGAACACCGCCAGCAGGCTGAGGTGCAGGCCGCCCTGCAGGATGTTGGCCCGGCCCGGTACCACGGTCAGGGTGCCGACCGCGACGGTCAGGGCCAGCAGCACCATCTCGGTGCCGCCCAGCCCGAGCAGCAGCGGCCCGTCCAGCCAGATCATCGCCACCGCGATCGCCGGGATGGTCAGGCCGATGCTGGCCATCGCCGAGCCGAGGGCCAGGTTGAGGCTGGTCTGGATCCGGTCCCGGGCGGCCGCGCGGACCGCGGCGATGGTCTCCGGCAGCAGCACCAGCAGGGCGATCACCACGCCGACGACGGCCTGCGGCAGACCGGCCCCGGCGACCGCCGCCTCGATGGTCGGCGACACCCCCTTGGCCAGGCCGACGACCGCGATCAGGGCGACCAGCAGCAGGCCGAGGCTCTGCAGGGCGGTCTTCGTCGACGGCGGCTCCAGGGGCTCCTCGCCCTCGATGACCTCGCCGTCGGTGGTGATCGGCATGAAGTAGTAGGTGTGCCGTTTGGTCTGTACCGCCACGAACAGCAGGTAGAGGCCGAGCGATACGACTGCGGCGAAGGCGAGCTGGGCCGGGGTGAACTGCGGGCCCTGGCTGCTCTTGGTGAACGTCGGCAGGACCAGGCTGAGGGTGGCGATCGCGGTGACCGTGGCGAAGGCGCCGCCGGTGCCCTCCGGGTTGAAGACCGCGTACCGCCGGCGCAGCGCCCCGACCAGCAGACTGATGCCGAGGATGCCGTTGCAGGTGATCATGACGGCGGCGAAGACGGTGTCCCGGGCCAGGGACTGGGCCTTCTCTCCGCCGCTGACCATCAGGGTGACGATCAGGGCCACCTCGATCACGGTGACCGCGACCGCCAGGATCAGCGATCCGTACGGTTCACCGACCCGGTGTGCGACCACCTCGGCGTGGTGCACGGCGGCCAGTACCGCTCCGGCGAGCAGCAGTGACACCACCACCACGACCACCGAGGACAGATCACGGCCGAAGGTGGCGATCAGGGCGACCAGAGCGGCCAGAGGGATGTAAAGAGTCCAGCGGGTTGTCACCCGTCCGACTCTGCCAGTCCCGGAGCGGACTCGCCGGACTTGTGGCCATCACTGTGGCCCAGCGAACGTCCCGGGGCGATCCGGTCCCGGACCAGGCGCTTGAGATGAGCCAGCTCGGGGAAGCCGCCCTCGGCCTTGCGTGACCACAGGGTCTCCGCTCCGAGCCGCACCTCGAACACCCCGCCGACCCCGGGCACCAGCGCCACCTCACCCAGATCGGTGGTGAACGTGGTGAGCAGTTCCTGCGCCGTCCAGGCGGCACGCAGTAGCCAGCGGCACTGGGTGCAGTACTCGATCTCCAGGCGGGGCTCCCGCGGCGACGTCATGGTCCGAAAGTATGCCGGACCGCCGTCATCCGGCATGATCCTTGGGATCCCGGACCACATCGAAGGAGTACCTGTGAAGGCACGTCAGACCACGGCCGCGCTGTTCGTCGCGGTGGCCCTGACCGTCAGCGGTTGCGGCGGCACCGAGGAGGCCGTGGAGAAGGCCGTCACGGCCACCGATTTCGTGGCGCTCGGCGACTCGTACTCGGCCGGGCTAGGTGCCGGGAACTACAACACCGACCCGGACTGCAAGCAGAGTAAGGACGGTGGTTTCCCGCAGCTGTTCGCGAAGGCGCAAACCGCCCCGTTCGGCACGGTCACCGACGCGTCGTGCAGCGGAGCGGTGATCAACGACGTGCGGTTCGAGCAGGTCAACGCCCTGTCCGAGAGCACCGGCACGGTGACCCTGACGGTCGGTGGCAACGACGCCGGCTGGACGAACAGCCTGCGCGGCTGCCTGCTCGGCGACGAGGCGGGCTGCGCGACCGGGGTCGAGCAGGGCATCGCCGGCGCGAAGTCGAAGCTGCCGGCCGCCCTCGACGACCTCTACACGTCGATCAGGAGCAAGGCCCCGAACGCCAAGGTGTACGTGCTGGGCTACCCGCACCTGGTGGCGGCCCCGGGCAAGGACGGGGTGTCCTGCGAGCAGCTCACCGACGCCAAGCGCAAGGCCCTGAACGAGGGCGCCGACTCCCTGGTCGAGCTGATCAAGGGCCGGGCCGAGACGGCCGGTTTCACCTTCGTCGACGTCCGGGAGGCCTTCCGGGGTCACGAGGCGTGCACGAAGGAGCCGTGGATCCACGCAGCCGACGGTGACCTGTCCGAGGCGTTCCACCCGAACGCCGACGGCTACCAGGCGTACCTGAAAGCACTTCAGGCCGTCGCCGGCTGATCGTCCGCTGTTGGTGTGGTGTACGCCTGCGCGGGGTGAGATGGGCCGTGCACCACGCCAACCACTACTACGGGCATTCCCGTGTGCTGGCCCGCTACTGCGGGTACGAGCCGGAACTGCCGCTGCTGCGGGGCTATCTGCAGCACGGCTGGAACATCGGCGACGGGATGGCCCCGGACCACGAGTTCACGCCGGGGGTGCCGTCGTTCCTGTGGAGTGAGCGGACCCGGCGGCGGGCCTGGTCGATGGGGCGGCGGCAGCTGTACGTCACCGGGTCGCCGTGGGCGTACCTGATCGCGATGGAACCGGACGAGCCGGAACAGCGCGAGGGCACCATCTTCTACCCCTTCCACGGCTGGGAGGGGCAGCACGTCCAGGGTGACCACGACCGGCTGATCGACGAGATCCGGGACACCGAGACCGGGCCGGTGACGGTCTGCCTGTACTGGCAGGAGTACCGCACCCCGCGGGTACGCAGCCGTTACGAGGAGGCCGGTTTCCGGGTGATCTGCCACGGCTACCGGGGCGGCTGGTGGAAGGACCTCGACCCGGGGTTCCTCGGCCGGCAGCTCGCCGAACAGCGCAGGCACCGGCGGGTGGCGTCGAACCGGCTGTGCAGTGCCGTCTTCTACGGGGTGCTGGCCGGCTGCGAACCGGCCGTCTACGGCGATCCGATGCAACTCGACGGGGAACAGGACCTGTTCGGCGGCCGGGGCCGGATCCGGCGGCAGTGGGCGTCGATGCACGGCGCCACCGTCGATCTGGAGACCGCCCGGGCCGTCACCACCGAGGAACTGGGTGCCGACCGGCTGCTCTCCCCCGGGGAACTCCGTCAACTGCTGAATTGGAACGACCGGAATGGGAACGGCCGATGACCGCCCTGCTGCTCGGCGGCGAGATGCCGCACTGGTCCGACTCCTCGCCGGTGCGCGGGGACGTGCTGCGGGAGGTGCTGGCCTCGGTCGCCGGGGACACCCTGGTGGTGGGGCCGCACGATCCGGAGCTGATCGCGGCGATCCCGGCCCGGAACATCACCGTGCTGGTGCGGGGCATGCTGGACGCGGGCACCGGTGCGGAACTGCCGGGGGTTCAGGTGTGCTGCGGGAGTCTGGACAAGCTGGCGGCGGTTCCGGCGTACGACACGGTCGTCGCCCTGGACGGCCTGGACCGCACCATCTCCACCGAGGGCGCCGACCTGACCTGGTCGGAGTCGCTGAACTGTCTGCTGAACGTGCTGCGGCCGGGCGGGCGGCTGCTGCTCGGGCACGGTAACCCGCTCGGCCTGCACCGGCTCTACGGTTCCGCGGCGTCGGCCGGGGACGCGGACTGGGTGGTGACCGCCGCGGACGTGACCCGGCCGGCCGGGCTGGACGCGCTCGGTGACCGGCTGCGCGCGGCGGGTCTCACCGTGTCCCGGGACTACGCCGCGTACCCGGATCCGCTCTCCCCCACGGTCCTGCTGAGCCGGACCGCTCTCGCCGACCCGGACCGGCACGGTCTGCTGACGTCGATGCTGCGCCGGGCCGGCCTGCCGGACGGCCCGCTGCTCGCCGATCCCCGGCCGCTCGCCGCCGAACTGCTCCGGCACGGCCTGGCCGCCGCGGTGGCCCCGTCCTGGCTGGTGGTGGCGGCCCGGCCGGGTGACGGCACACCGCCGCCGCCGGAGGTGCTGCCGGCCGTCCCGGCGGTGGCGGGTGACTGCCTGCACGACGCGCTGCTGGCGGCGGCCCGGTCCGGGGACCGGCCGGCGATGCGGGCCCTGCTGACCGCCTGGCAGTCCGGGGACGCGGCGACGGTGCCCGCCGACGCGATCATCGTGGCCGCGGACGGGCGGCTGCACCCGCTGACCGGGCCGGCCGGGGAGCCGGTGCTGCATCTGCTGGCCGACGCGCTGCGGGACGAGGGTGAGGGCGACGAGACCGCCGAGTTGCTGGCGGCGATGGCCGGGACCCCGGTGGCGCCACGCCCGGCCGCGGTGCCGCAGACCCTGCGCGAGGTCCGCGCCGCACATGACGGTCTGGCGGCCCGGGTCAGCGATCTTCAAGACCAATTGCGCTGGTACGAGACCCGCACCGCGGCCCTGCAGTCGGAACTGGCCCGCGCGAACCGGATCATCGCCGTGTTGAAGGGAACCGTCCCCGGCAAGGCGGCGAAGGCGGTCCTGGACGGTGCCCGCACCGGTAAGCGCCTGGCCCGGGCCGCGGTCCGCCGGATCCGCCGCTGAGCACGGTGGGCGGATGCGCCGGAACGCGCACCCGCCCACCGCTCAAGGACGGGTGACCGCCCGCTCTTCGGCGGCCGCCTCGTCGTAGAGGTCTTCCAGCCGCCGGGTCTGGGTGTTCAGGTCGAAGTTCTCCGCGATGTGGGCGCGGGCCGCGGTGCCGAACCGGTGGCGCAGGCCGGCGTCGCCGAGCAGCCGAGTGATCGACGCGGCCAGCGCGGCCGGGTCGCCCTCCGGGGTGAGCAGGCCGGTCACGCCGTCCAGGACGGCTTCCGGGATGCCGCTGTGCCGGGTGGCCACCACCGGCAGGCCGAGGGCGGCGGCCTCCATCACGGTGGTGGGCAGGCCTTCGGTGTCGCCGTCGGGGGCGGTCTTCGACGGGCAGGCGAGCATCCGGGACTCGGCGAGGTGCCGTTGCACCGACTCGGGTGGCTGGGCGCCGACGAAGGTGGCGTCCACACCGAGACGCTCGGCGAGTTCCCGCATCGGGGTCAGCAGCGGGCCGTCGCCGATGAACAGGGCGCGCGGCCGGGGTGTGTCCAGGGCGGCGATGGCGGTGAGCAGGTCGTCGACGCCCTTCTTGGCGACGAACCGGCCGACGAAGACCACGTCCCAGCGTTTCGGCACCATCGGGGCGGTGTCCGGCAGGTGGACCCCGGTGTGGTGGACCCGCACCTTCGCCGGGTCGGCGCCCCAGGCCACCGCCCGGTCCCGGATCACCCCGGAGACCGCGACGACCACCGCGGCCCGCTGGAACACGGTACGCAGGTTGCGGCGGTAGCGGATCCCGTGCAGTCCGGTGCTCTGCGGCTGCCGGGTCACGTCGTGGCCGTGCACGGTGACGACCAGCGGCACCCCGAGCTGCCGCGCGGTCCGGCTGATCAGCCAGCCGTCGCCGCCGAAGTGGGCGTGCACCAGGTCGGGACGGATCCCGGACAGCACCGTCCGCAGCCGGGGGCTGGCCCCGGACAGCCGCAGGCGCAGGAACTCGCGGCCGCCGTCCGGGAAGGTGATCACGTCGTCCGGCCGGGCCAGCGCCGAATCGATCCGGGTGGCACCGACGTAGGTGGGCGCCCATCGGGTCAGGGCGTCACCCTGGGCCCGGATGAACGTCTCCGAACCGAGCAGGAGGGCGCTGCGCCAGATCGCGACGCGGCGCTCCCGGTCAGGCGACATCGACCGGCGCGGGGGCGGTCCCGGTGGGGGTGGCGGTGGACCGGCGGCCGACGAGCAGGTCCCGGACCCGGGCGCGCAGGGCCGGCGGCAGGGCCCAGATCTGCAGGTGGGTGAGGTAGTCCAGGGCACCGGGCCGGCCGTGGGCGCGGGCCTCGGCGAGCAGCTCGCGGAACTGCCGGCCCTGCCGGGACGGGGCCGCCATCGAACTCATCACGCTCAGGGTGAACGCGGCGTAGGCCCGTTCGGTGAACAGGGCCCGGTTGGCGCGCAGCCACTCCAGCTGGTCCTCGTACGGGTTGGACAGGCTGATCCGCTCCCGGTCCTCGTCCTGGTGCCACAGCACCAGCGGCTGCTCGGCGTAGATCAGCTCGACCCCCTCGTGCCGGACCGCGCGCAGCGCCCAGTCGAGTTCCTGCTGGCGGCGCAGCCCGACGGTGAACGGTACCCGGTGCAGCAGTTCGGTCGGGGCCATGATGGTGGAGGTCTGGATGAAGCCGTCGCCGTAGAAGAGGCCGCGGCGGACGGTGAAGTACTCGCTGAGCGGCTGGCCGGGTTCGGGCAGCCGGCGCGGCATGATCGAGTCGGCGCGCGGGGTGCGGTTGATCAGCCGGGTGGCCACCACCGGGTACTTCGCCGACGAACCGGCGGCCAGTTCGAGCTGCACCGCCAGCTTGTCCGGCAGCCATTCGTCGTCGTCGTCGAGCAGCGCGGTGAACCGGCCGCGGGCCTGCAGGGCGCCGACGTTGCGGGCGTTCGGGGCCTTGCGCCGTTCCGGCAGCACCTCCACCCGCAGCCGCGGGTCGCCGACCTCGCCGAGGGCGCCGGTGGTGGCGTCGTCCGGCCCGTCCACCACGACGATCACCTCGAGATCGCGGTGGGTCTGGGCGAGGGCGCTGCCGACGGCGCGCACCGCCAGGTCCGGCCGGTCACAGGTCGGGATGACGACGCTGACGTCCGGTTCTGCAGGCATGAGTCGGCTCGCTTACGCAGGGCGGCCACCGGCGGCGGGCGCGGCTGGGCGTGATCGACTCGACGCTAGGGAGGCCGGACGGCCGGGGAGTTAATGCCGGACGCCGCTCAGGCGGACAGAATGGTGACGGGCGGCGCACGGATTCCGAACAACCGGTGGCGCGCACGGAACCGGATCGCGGCCGGGCAGGTCCGGTGGCCTTGTAGCGTGATCCGGATGGAACAGGTGACGCTCGCCCCCGCCGAGGGACTGACCACGGCCGAGGCGGAGACACGGCGGCGCCGGGGCGAGGCGAACACCGCGGTTCGTGGCGGCGGCCGGTCCTATGCGGAGATCCTGCGTACCAACGTCTTCTCGTTCTTCAACCTGATCCTGTTCGTGATCGGCGCCGCCCTGCTGGTCCTGGAGCGGTACAGCGACGCCCTGGTCAGTGTCGGCCTGGGCCTGGTCAACGCGGTGATCAGCGCGGCCCAGGAGATCCGGGCGAAATCAAAACTGAACCGGCTGCAACTGCTGGACCGGGCCGGGGTGCTGGTGCTGCGCGACGGCCGGGAGGTCGAGTTGGCCCCCGACCAGGTGGTCCGCGGGGACGTGCTGCGGGTGCGGCCGGGTGACCAGATCGTGGTGGACGGGCCGTTGCTGGACGGTGGCCGGCTGGAGGCCGACGAGTCGCTGCTGACCGGCGAGTCCGATCCGGTGGTCAAACATCCCGGTGACGAGTTGCGTTCCGGCAGCCTGTGCGTGGCCGGGGACGGGCATCAGCTGGCCCGCGACGTCGGCGTGCACAGTTACGCCGGGCGGCTGACTGCCGAGGCACGGCTGTCCACCACCGACCGGACCCCGTTGCAGCGCAGCATCGAGTTCATCGTGCGCCTGGTGATGGCGCTGACCGTCCTGATGAGCGGCGCGATCGTGGCCCAGGCCATCCTGGAGGGCTTCAGCCTGCTGCGGGTCGTGCAGATCACCGCGGTGCTGTCCGGCCTGGTCCCGTACGGACTGTTCTTCCTGATCGCCCTCGCCTACACCGCCGGGGCCGTCCGGATCGCCCGGTCCGGGGCGCTGGTGCAGCAGGTCAACGCGGTCGAGTCGGTGAGCAATGTGGATGTGGTCTGCACCGACAAGACCGGCACCCTGACCACCGGGCAGCTCACCCTGGAGGAGGTGGTGCCGCTCGACGGGCACGACCACACCACCGCCGGTGAGGCGCTCGGCGGCCTGGCACACCACGCGGCCACCCCGAACCTGACCGCCCTCGCGATCGCCGGGGCACTGCCCGGGCCGGTCTGGCAGGTCCGTGACGAGGTGCCGTTCTCGTCGTCGCTGCGCTGGTCCGGAATGGTCACCACGGCCGGGACCTGGGTGCTCGGCGCGCCCGACGCGCTGGCGGGACGACTGCGACGGCCACTGCCGGACGGGGCCGTCGCCACCCGTACCGGCAAAGGGTTGCGGGTGTTGCTCCTGGCCCGGGCCGAGGAGCCGGAGGCGGGGCTGCGGGACGCGGCGGGCCGGCCGGACCTGCCGATGCTGGAGGCGGTGGCCCTGACCGTGCTCGCCGACGAGCTGCGCGACGACGTGATCACCACGGTGGCCCGGTTCCACGCCGAGGGGGTGCAGTTGAAGGTGCTGTCCGGCGACGACCCGCGAACCGTCGCCGCGATCGCCGCGCGGGCCGGGATCGGCCGGGACGAGCCGGTCGCCGGAGCCGAACTCGACGGTCTCGAGGACCCGGCGCTGGACCGGCTCGTCGCCCGGACCAGCGTGTTCGGCCGGGTCGCGCCGGAGCACAAGGAACGGATCGTGCGGTCGCTGCGGCGGCAGGGCAGGTACGTGGCGATGATCGGCGACGGGGTGAACGACGCCCGAGCCCTGAAACAGGCGCACGTCGGGGTGGCGATGCGCAGCGGCAGCGCGGTCACCCGGGACGTGGCCGACATCGTGCTCGTCGACGACAGCTTCGCGGCACTGCCCCCGGCCCAGCAGGAGGGCCGCCGGATCATCAACGGGATCGGCGTGTCGCTCTACGTCTTCCTGGCCCGGGTCGCCAGCCAGGGCCTGGTGATCCTGACCGTGACCATGCTGGGGCTGTCGTTCCCCTACTCGCCCACCCAGGTCGGGCTGACCATGTTCACCGTCGGCATCCCCACGGTGTTCCTCACGTTCTGGGCCACCCCGTCCCGGCCCGACCCGCACCTGCTGCGCAACCTGGTCCGGTTCGTGGTGCCGGCGGCCGTGGTGACGGCCACCTTCGGCACCGCCGTCTACACCATGCTGTACTCGCTCATCCAGCACGGGTTCAGCTCCGGCCGCACCCCGGAACGCATCGTGCACGAATTCGAACGATCCACCGGCCTGACGTACGGGGTGGGATCCGCCGACTTCACCGAGGCCGCCGCCACCATCCTCGCCCAGACCGGCCTGTCGACGTTCTTCTGCTACGCGTCGTTCCTGCTGATCAGCTTCCTGCTGCCGTACTCGAAACTGTTCGCGGCCTGGACCCGCCCGATCCGCGACCGGCGGCCGGCCCGCCTCGTGCTGGCCCTGACCAGCATGTTCAGCCTGGTGCTGTGCGTGCCGGTGCTGTGGGAGTACTTCGGGCTGATGGGGCCGAGCAAGCCGGTGTTCTTCGTCGTGCTGCCGGCACTGCTCTTCTGGCACCTGACCTTGACGGTGGTCTTCCGCTTCCGCCTGTTCGACCGGCTGCTCGGCCTGGAGGCGCCGCGCTGATCCGGCTTTCCCCGGCGGCGCTGCGCTGATCCGGCTTTCTCCGGGGGCGCCGCGGTAATCCTCAGGTCGCGGCGGTGGGAGCCGACTGTCTGCCCATGCGCTCACTCCTGGCCGGCGTCTCCGCGCTCGCCCTGGTCCTCTCCACCGCCGCGCCGGCTGCCGCGGCGGCCACCACGACCCGCACCTACACCGGCAGCTCAGCGGTGATCACCAACCCGGGGCGCGGGTTCTTCACCTACACCGAGACGCATCTGCGGGCCGACGGCTCCGGCTGGGAACCGCTGTCCGTGACCGGGACGCACACCCTCGTCTTCCGCATCGTCTACCTGGAGAAATACCAGGCCACCGACACGATCTCGGGCGCGGACCTGGACCTGTTGCGCGCCGACTTCAGGGCCGCGCGGACGGCCGGGGTGAAGCTGGTGCTCCGGTTCGCCTACACCGCCGATTCGGACGCCGACGCCCTGCCCGACCGCACGGTCGGTCATATCCGACAGATCGGGAAGGTGTTGGCGGCGAACGCGGACCTCCTGACCGCCGTCCAGGCGGGATTCATCGGGCGCTGGGGCGAGTGGTACTACACCCGCAACTTCACCCGCGCCGACCAGGCCGACCGTAAGCGGGTACTGGACGCACTGCTCACGGCCGTCCCGGCGACGGTTCCGGTGCAGGTGCGCACCCCGGCGTCCGCCCGGCGGCTGGCACCCGGCAACACCCGGGTGGGTGTGCACGACGACTGTTTCCTGGCCGGGGACGACGACTACGGCACCTACACGGCCACCGACGACCGGGCGTGGCTGGCGGCGGCCTCCAGGACGGCACTGGTCGGCGGCGAGACCTGTGCCGTCTCCGCCCGGTCCGGATGGGCGAACGCCGGCACCGAGATGGCCGCCTACCACTGGACCTATCTGAACCCGTCGTTTCACGCCGACGTCCTGGACTCGTGGGGCACGGCCGGGCGCACCGAGGCGGCGAAACGGCTCGGCTACCGGTTGCGGCTGGTCAAGGCGGTCCTCCCGGCGTCCGCCAAGACCGGCTCAAAGATCACCATCAAGTTCACGATCACCAACGACGGGTACGCGGCCCCGGTCCAGAACCGGCCGGTCCGCCTGCTCGTGGGCACCCGGGTGGTCCCGCTCGCCACCGACGTCCGCACCTGGGCCCCGGGCCGGACAGCGACGGTGACCGGCACGTTCACCGTCGCGAAGGCGGGCTCCTACCCGCTGGCGCTGAGCCTGCCCGACCCGTCCCCACGACTGGCCTCGGTGCCCGCCTATGCGATCCAGCTCGCCAACACCGGCACCTGGAACGCCACCACCGGCCGCAACTCCCTCGGCGTCACCCTGAAGGTGACCCGCTGACCAGCCCGGCCGGCCGCCTTGGGGGGTCTTGGTGGCCGGCCGGGCTTCCCATCAGTCCTTGGTGATGAACTCGTTCGCCGCCAGGAACCGGGTGCGTTCCCGGATCAGGGTGGTCAGGTTCTCCGCCTCGGTCGCGGTGGCCGCCGCGTCCGAACCGTCCACGGTGCCGATCACCTTCGTGATCTCGGTGATCCGGTTGAGGGCCGCGGCATTGCCGTAGATCTTGTTGTACAGCGCCTTGTACTGCTGCCGGTAGACGTCAGCGAAGGCGGTACCGGCCAGGAAACGCTCCTTGAGCTTGTGACCGCTCATGAAGCCACCGCGACCGCCGCCCCCGCCCTGCGGCAGTTCCATGCCCTCCGGCAGTTCCATGCCCTCCGGCAGCTGGAATCCCCCGCCCGGCTGGCCTTGCTGCCCGCCGCCGCGCATCCCGCCGCCCATGCTCACCGACTCGGTCGGCTCCTGGGTGGCCGAACCGGACAGGGTCAGGTTGTAGTCCCAGCCGATCACCGAGAACTTGCGGGTCGTCAGGTCGTACCAGAGGTAGTAGTTGCGTCCCGGCCCGGCCATGTCGTCGAAGTTGACGAGCAGGTTCTGGGTGGCCACATACCGCGCGAACGACTCCACGTCCAGGTAGTCACCGAGGTGCTCGTTGAACTCGGCGTCGTCGGCGGTGTTCACCCAGCGGATCAGGTTGATGACCGGCTGCAGATCCTGACTGCCCTTCTTGTTGATCTGCTTGAAGTCGTCGGCGTACTCCGTCTGGTCGTTGCCCTGGTCGGTGAACTGGCCGCTGGCCAGGCTCTTGTAGAGCACGCCGGTGCCGCCGATC
>DATMVU010000655.1:0-19308 GCA_035562875.1 Actinoplanes sp.
ATGCCGAGCAGCATCTGCGCCGCGGGCGTGTAGTCGCGCTCGTCCTCACCCCGGCCCAGCGCCACGTTCGCCTGATAGGTGTCCAGGCCGTCGTCCTGCAGGGCGTACGCGTCCAGCTTGGCGTAGAGCCCGATACCCCGGCCCTCCTGGCGCAGGTAGAGCAGGAAACCGCCCTGCTCGGCGATCCGCTCCACCGCCTCCCGCAGCTGCGGCCCGCAGTCGCAGCGCTGGCTGCCGAAGACGTCCCCGGTCAGGCACTCGCTGTGCGGCCGCACCAGTGGTGCCCGGCCGCCCGCCGCCGACTTGGTCAGCGCCCGTTGCCAGTCACCGAGGCCGAGCGCCAGATGCTCCTTGCCGTCGTCGAGCCCGTCGAACGTCATCACCCGAGCCGTGGTCGCGTAACCGTCCGGGAACCGCAACGGCACGGTCACCTGTCGCCGGATGGTGGCCTTCGAAACTGCCCGGCCTTCGAACATCGGTCCTCCTCGTTGGTTCCCGCCGAACTCAGCGCCGCTGATGCACTGCCCAGGAACCGGCCCCCGCACACGGGGATTATGGTGGGGGCCGATCCCGGGAGGAATCATCGGTGGCTGAGCGTCCTTACATCCTGCTGAGCTGTGGCATGTCCATCGACGGCTATCTCGACGACGCCACGGCGGAGCGTCTGCTCCTGTCGAACGAGGCGGACTTCGACCGGGTCGACGAGGTCCGCGCGGAATGCGACGCGATCCTGGTCGGTGCCGGCACGATCCGTCAGGACAATCCGCGCCTGCTGATCCGTTCCGAAGCCCGCCGGGCCGCCCGGGTGGCCCGTGGTGAGGCGCCCGACCCGGTGAAGGTCACCGTCACCGGCCGCTGCGATCTCGATCCGGAGGCGTCGTTCTTCACCACCGGGGACTCCGAGAAGATCGTCTACTGTGCGACCCCGGCCGTCGACGGTGCCGGGAAGCTGTTCGGTGACCGGGCCACCGTCGTCGACGGCGGTGATCCGGTCGACGTGCGCCGCGCCGCCGCCGACCTGAGCGCGCGAGGGGTGCGCAAGCTCATGGTCGAGGGCGGCGGGCACATGCACACCCAGTTCCTCACGGCCGGGCTCGCCGACGAGTTGCAGCTGGTGGTCGCGCCGTTCTTCGTCGGCGACCCGCGGGCGCCCCGTTTCGTCCGCGACGGCGTCTTCCCGTGGGGGCCGGGCAACCGGGCCACCCTCGCCGAGGTCCGCCAGATCGGTGACGTGGTGCTGCTGCGGTACGCCCTGTCCGGGCGGTTCCAGCAGCAGCCCTGACCCGTCCGTCAAGCCGGGACACCACCGGACAGCACCGGCTGGCGCACCTGAAGCGGCACGGCCGTCACCGGTGCGGGAGCCGAGACCAGCGCCGTGGTGCGAGCCGCCAGCGGTGCCCTCGTGCCCGTCACCGGTGCGGGAGTCCTCATCGGGCCCGTCACCAGCGCGGCTGCCGTGACCGGGGCCGGTTCTGCAGCAGTGGCGCGGCGGTTCGCGACAAGGCGTACCACCAGAACCACAGCCCCCGGGGCCGCCGCGACGAAAGCCATGATCCCGTAGGCCACCGCGATCGTCAGGCCCTGTGCCGCACTCAGGCCGGCCGCACCGAACGCCCAGGCCATCACACCCTCGCGCGGCCCCCACCCGCCGATGTTGACCGGCAGGCCCATCGCGATCAGGGCCAGCAGCAACAGCGGGGCCAGCTCCACGACGGTCGCCACGCTCCCGGCCGCCTTCGCCGCCACCAGGAACGTGGCCAAGTGACCGGCGAGCACCGCCGCCGACGCCAGGAGCACACCCGGCCCGCTGCGCCGCGACAGCAGACCGGCGCGGATCTCCGCCATCCCGGTCCGGGCGGCTCCGGCCGCCTTCGAACTACCGCCACGCAGCTTCCGCATCACGAGGGCGAGCAGGACGCCGGCCGCTGCGGCACTCACGGCCACCGTGGCGACGAGCGGTCCGTGCGACTTCAGGAGATCAAGGACCGGCGACGGTACGGACACCAGAACCGCCGCACCGACCAGCAGGAGCACGAGCTGTCCCGCGGTCCGCTCCAGCACCACCGCCCGCACTCCACGGCCCAGATCGCCCTCGTCCTTACCGTGCCGGACGGCCCGCCCGACGTCTCCGAGGATCCCGCCCGGCAGCGCCGCGTTCAGGAACAGCGCCTGGTAGTAGTCGGCCGTCGCGTCCTTCAGCGTCAGCCGCATTCCCAGGCCGCGCGCCACCAGACACCACCGCCAGGCACTCAGCACCGTGGTCGCCGCGCCGATCCCCATCGCCGCCATCAGGGCACCCGTGTCCAGCACCCGGAGCCCGTCGACAAACGCGCCGGTCCCGAGTCGCCAGAGCACCAGCACCAGGATCGCGGCGCCGCCCAGCAGCCGCAGCCAGGCCCAGATCGATCGGTTCACGTCCGTAGTCCCCTCGTCGCTCTCGAGGACTAGTACGCCTACCCAGCCTTCCAGGGTTCACTCGAAGATCGCTAAAACATCCTGGTGTCCCACGGAAGCGTGCGGAAGAGCACCCAGACGGCGGACGAGGTAGTCATCCAGGTCCAGTTCAGGGCGCTCCTCGCGGGCCGCACCGACCCAGCCCCGCAACCACTCGGCGGTCAGCGCCGGATTTGCCGGCCCCAGACGCCAGGGACTCGGGCGGACGGTCACCGTGGCGCCCACCTCCTCGAAAGCGGCAGCCGCCACCCCAGGGGCGTCTGGGCCCAGCAGCCGCCGGCCCTCGTGCTCGCGCCGCTGATGGGCGTTGAAGGCGGCTTCGACCTCGGCGTCCACCGGATCGTCCGGAGCCAACTGCACCTCACCGGTCACCGACAGGGTGAACAGCACGTTCGTCTTCGTCTCCGCACAGACCGCGGCCAGTCGCCGCACCTCCTCGGTGGTGAGCAGGTCCAGCAGAGCGGAACAGGTGATCAGATCGGTCCCGGCCAGGTCGGCGGCGGTCAGGTCCGCGACATCCATCTGCTGGGTGCTCACGGTGACCCCGGCGGGCATCCCGGCGGCAGCCCGCAGCAGCAGCTCCGGGTCCCGGTCCGTCATGATCCAGTGTTGTGGGCCGGAGAGGTGCGGGGACAACCAGCGGCCCAGCGAACCGGTGCCACAGCCCAGGTCACGGACCGTGCGCACCCCCTCCGGCAGCGCCTTGACCAGCTCCAGAGATCGGGCCGCGGCGTCGGCCGGCTCTCTGAGGCCCAGCCAGGTGGCGCTGAACTCGCCGCTGGTGTCGTCGTCCGGGTCCGCACCGGACGGGCCGGTCTCACTGAACGTGTCCAGCTCGCCGCGTGGCCCGGCACCAGGAAGCGGTCCACCGAGCCGGTCGGCCCCGGGAACCCGGTCGATCTCCGGCGCCGTCTCGATCCTGCCGTGCACCTCGGTCATCTGTGCCTCCTCGGCGTCATCGCTTCTACTAGGGCTATCGCAAGCCGGGGCCGGAACGGTTCACTGTTTCCAGAACTCGTCCGAGCCGGCGGGCGGTCTC
Source organism: Actinoplanes sp. (assembly GCA_035562875.1). Taxonomy (GTDB): domain Bacteria; phylum Actinomycetota; class Actinomycetes; order Mycobacteriales; family Micromonosporaceae; genus Actinoplanes. The sequence goes on from DATMVU010000655.1 coordinate 3,494, forward strand.
GTCCCATCCGGTCAGCGTGTCCCGGCGGGCCAGAGCATCGGCGCGCCAGCGTTCCCGCAGCTCCGGATCGGTGAGCCAGGCTCGGAGAGCCGCGGCCAGGGCCTCCGGATCGTCCGGCGGGATCAACCGTCCGGGGATTCCGCCGCCGGGCGCGGTGCCGAGGGCCTCCGGAACGCCGCCGACATCGCTGGCCACCACCGGGATCCCGCGGGCCAGCGCCTCGGTGACCACCATTCCGTACGTCTCCGCCCGGGACGGCAGAACGAAGAGATCCGCGTTCGCGTACGCGTCGTCGAGCGCGCGCCCGGACAGCGCTCCGGCGAACCGGACATTCGGCCCGGGAGTCGGATTCCGGGTGGTTTGCCAGTACGGAAAGTGATCCGGCGTACACGAGGCGCTTGTGGCTGGCGGGCTCAGTGGCGTGGGGAGCAGAGTTGCCGGTGGATCCAGCAGTGCGCCGGGCGGGTTCTCCGATGGGCTCAGCGGTGCGCGGAGAGGGGGCACCGGTGCGTGGAGCTGAGCTTCCGATGGGTTCAGCGGTGCGGGAAGCGGAGCTTCCGATGGGTTCAGCGATGCTGGGAGCAGGGTCACCGGTGGGGTCAGGTGCGACGCGGGCAGGTGCCCGGCGCCGGCGACGACACAGGTCCAGTGCAGATCGGGGAGGAGGCGCAATGCCGACAGGAGGATGTCCTGGCCCTTGCGCTGGGTCAGCGATGCCACGTTGAGCAGGCGGTGACCGCCGGGGGAGGGCATGGCCGGTGCTGCCGGTTCGACTCCCGGGGGGATCGCGTGGACACCGGTGAGTTCATGCAGTTCCTCGACGCGGCGGGCGGCGGGTGTGCTGGTGGCGATCACCACGGCGGCCAGGTGGAGGGTCCGTGACTCGAGGGCGCGTAGCTCGGCGGCTTCGCCGGCAGGGAGGCCTGTCTCGTCGCTCAACGGCAGGTGCACCAGGACGGCGAGGCGCAGGCGGGTGGCGTGCGGTTCGAGGATCTCCGGGACACCGCAGGCGACCAGCCCGTCGATGAGGACGACCGCGTCGTCGGGAATCGCGCCGAGCACCTCGGCGAGAGCCTGCCGGGTGGCCGCCTCCGGTCGCGGCCATGCCCCGGGCAGGAGTCGTTCGTGCACCTCGAACCGCTCGTGCCCTTCGAATGCGGGCTGCGATGCCGTGGGGTGCGAATGGCCCGCTGTGGCCGCCGGGTCGAGGTGGCCGGCCAGATCCGCGGAACCGTGCGGAGCGTCGGCCGCTGCGGGCCGCGAGGCGACGGCGGTGGTGGGTTCCGTGCCGGGGGCGGTGTGATGTGCGACTGCAGCGGCGCGATCTGCGCCGGGGGCGGTGGGACGCGTGACTGCGGCGGCGGGATCCGTGCCGGAGGCGGTGGGATGCGTGACTGCGGCGGTGGGCGGCGGGCCGGGGGCAGTGAGGTGGCGCAGGACCTCGCGGTCGTAGCGGTTGCCGCCGCTCGGTGCTGCCGGGTCGTCGAGACCACCCGGCAGCACCGCGTACAGCGGACGACTCACAGGGTGCGCTCGTAGCTCGCCCATGCGATGTGCGACTCGTGCAGGGTCACCGAGATGCCGGTCAAGCCGACGGCGCCGGGGCCCAGTTCGCCGGCCTGGGCACGGACTGCGAGACGGTCGGCGATGACCTTGGCGAGGAACTCGGTGGACGTGTTGACCCCGGAGAACTCGGGGTCGTCGTCCAGGTTGCGGTAGGAGAGCCCGGAGCAGATGGTGTGCAACTGCTCGCTCGCCCGGCCGATGTCGACCACGATGTTGTCGTCGTCCAGTTCCGGCCGGCGGAACGTGGCGTCGACGACGAACGTGGCGCCGTGCAGGCGCTGTGCCGGGCCGAACACCTCACCGGAGAAACTGTGCGCGATCATGATGTGGTCGCGGACGGTGACGCTGAACAAGGGCTCATCTCCTCATGTGTGATTCGTGGCGGTACTACGGTTACCCGTCACGGAAAGATCAAATCGGGTGGTCGATGACGTGGCAGAGGGCTTTCACACTGCCGTCGGCCAGCGCGGGCAGCACCGCCGGTAGCTCCGAGAATGGACTGTGCCCGGTGATCAACGCGTCGAATCGCGGGTCTTTCAGCAGCTCCAGGGCGGTTTGGAAACGCTCCGCATAACTCCGGTGCCGAGTCGGGGAGATGCCACCGACCTGCGAACTGCGAATCGTGAGCCGCTTCGAGTGGAAGAATTCGCCCAACGGCACGGATACGGCGTTGTCTCCGTACCAGCTCAGCTCCACGACCGTGCCCTCCGGCCGCAGCAGCCCCAGGCTGGTGGTCAGGCCACTCTGGGTGGCGCTCGCGTGGATCACGATGTCCCGGTCGGCGGCTGCCGAGGACGGGCTCGCAAAACCCACTCCCAGCGCGGCAGCCGTCGAGGCGCGGGACTCGTCTACGTCCACGAGCTGTACATCAGTCGCGGGCAGCCCGGCCAGCACGGCGGCCACCGACGCTCCCACCATGCCCGCGCCGACGACGGTGATCCGGTCGCCGATCTGCGGAGCCGCGTCCCAGACGGCGTTCACCGCGGTCTCCACCGTCCCGGCGAGTACCGCCCGTGCGGCAGGCACCCCGTCCGGCACCACGGTGACGGCGGAGGCGGGTACCACGTACTCCGTCTGATGCGGGTAGAGACAGAAGACCGTCTTCCCGATCAGCTCCGGCACCCCGGCTTCGACCACACCGGCGTTGAGGTACCCGTACTTCAAGGGGCCCGGAAAGTCTCCTTGCTGGAACGGCGCGCGCATGGCCGCCCACTGGTTCTCCGGAACCCGGCCCTGGAACACCAGAGTCTCTGTGCCGCGGCTCACTCCGGAGTGCAGTGTGCGGACCCTCACCTCCCCCTCAGCGGGATCCGGCACCTGCTCGGTGCGTATCTCCCCGGTACCCGGGTAGGTCAACCAGAACGCTTTCGCCAAGGATTCGTCCTTCCACAGCTGAACCAAAGCTCCCCGTTGAGCGTGTTGATCGGGGACAGCAGCTAGACCCTACGTGCAGGAGGAATGGTGACCATCAGTACCGCCACGACCACGATGAGCCAGTCCAAAGCTCCGCTGGCCGGGTTCACCGCCCAGCTCCTTCTGCTGGCGACTCTTGCGTTCACTGTCGGTCTCAGCGCGTGGGCCTGGTTCGCCGGTGTGGTCTTCGGAGCAGTCCTGTGCGGCCTGCTGAAAGTGGCGTTACAGCGGGACGGCAAGTCCACGATCGGGTGGGCGAACGCGGTCACGCTCGGCCGGGCGATCCTCACCGGCGGGGTCTTCGCGATGGTCGTCGGGTCGGACGCCGCGCCGCTGCTGATCGTCGCGGTCGCCGGGGTGGCCCTGGCGATGGACGGGATCGACGGCCAGGTGGCCCGCCGTACCGGCACCACCTCCGCGCTCGGCGCCCGTTTCGACATGGAGGTCGACGCGTTCCTGATCCTGGTGCTGAGCGGTGCCGCTGCGATCGAGTTCGGCTGGTGGGCGCTCGCCATCGGCGCCTTCCGCTACCTGTTCGTGGCCGCCTCGTGGGCGCTGCCGTGGATGAACGCCGCGCTGCCGCCGAAGTTCAGCCGCAAGGTCGTCGCCGCCCAGCAGGGTGTGATGCTCGCGGTCGTGGTCAGCGGCCTGCTGCCGACCGGGCTCGCGGTGTTCGCGCTGGCTGTCGCCCTGGCGAGCCTGACCTGGTCGTTCGGCCGGGACATCGTCTGGCTGTACCGGTCGTCGCGGGTCCGCCAGGTGGCCCGCAGCCGGTGGTCGGCGCCGCGGGTGCACGCCCTCGCGGCACGCTGACAAAACGGGCGGTACGCTGACAAAACGAGCGGTGCCGCCCGAACGATCCGGAGATAGCCTTCTATGAATGGACCGGATTCTCTTCACCGAGCGGCTCCGGCACGCGACTGAGGCGGCCCGGAAACTGGCCGCCCCGAGCCTCGTCGAACAGCTGCCCCCAGCGCTGATCCTGCTCGTCAGACTGAACATGTCGTACGGCGAACGGCATTTCCCCGCCGATGAGGGCCGTGTCCAGCGGCTCTCCGCAGAGCAGGCCGCCGACCTGCTCTGGCGCGACGGCCGGGTCCCGGAATGGATCGATGTGGCCGTGACCAGCGAGAACGGCACCGCCACGATTGTCGAACTGACCTGCTGCGGACGATACAGTGCCGCCGTCCGCGACCCGTTCCATGTGGTCGGCCCGGTGCGGCCGCCCGCGGACCGGCGCCCGTTCAGCATCCACCACGACTTCGAGGTCCGCGACGAGGACGGCAGGCGCCGGCTGACCGAGGTCACCGACCGGGTGCGCCGCCTGTTCATCGACACCGACCGGCCGGTTCCGGTGCCCGCAGGGGTGCGGCTGGTCCGCGACGGATTCTGCCCCGGCGGTTCGCTCGCCGCTTATGCCGGTTGTCCCGAACTGCGCGTCCTGCAGATCCAGGCACCGGACCACTTCGTCCTCGACGGAACGCCCCTTCCGGCCCTGACCAGCCTGCAGATCAAGGACCTGCCGCCGCGGCCGTGGGGGATGGGTGCGCTGCGCGCCCTGGCGCCGTCGCTGGTCCAGGTCAGCCTGGCTGCTGCGGGCCCGTTGTGGGTGGAGGGTCAACTGCCTGATTCGGTACGAGATGTCGAGCTCGCCGGAACCCACCCTCTCGGCACGGCCCTGCTCCCGGCCGAACTCGACTCGCTGGCCCTGCACTTCTCCGGCGGCCTGCCCGATCCGGCCCAGCTGGCCGGCGTGCGGCAGGTGCGGCACCTGTCCCTGCGGGGCACTCCGGTGAAGTCGTCGGTGGTCACCGATCTGCTCGCCGGTCTGGCCCCGGCCCGGGTGGACCTCACCCACTGCGGCCTCGACCCGGATCTGCTGGATCGGTGGGAGGCCGCTCATCCCGGGGTGGAACTGCTACCCCGCCGGGGTCCGCTGCCGCCGTCCGTCTACGACGGCATCACGATCCCGTTGAGCCGGTCCCTGCGGCAGCCGCCCCACCTCATCTGACCTCTCGGCTTCGATACCGGCGGATCGGGGCTTCGAGGTCAGTGGACCTCGGCGCAGCCGGGGCCTTCGGCGATGCCGTTCACGACGCGGTACTTCGAGATGTCGCCGCGCACGTAGCCGGTCAGCTGGGCGACGTCCGTCGGCTGCACTCCGTTGTTCATCAGAAAACCGACGATCGCGGTGTCCACGGTCCGGCAGGAGGCCTGGTCGGCAACCGCCTGGGCACGCGACTCCAGCTGCCGCGGGTTCAACGCAAAGTAAGAAGCACCTCCAATACTCGCTGTAATCACACTGACCATCGCAAGCTCGATCAAACGCACTCAGGCAGGTTAGTCATGATCACTCAAGGTAGGCCAGTGGGCCGTTCGGTCGAGATCAACAACGCACAGTGATGATCGACGGCGCGAATGAATAGACGTGAGGCGTCCCTGTGGTGGTATTTTGGTCACTCGCAGCAATGGTCTGATTGCGCTGGAGGAACCCCATGCGTCGTGCCGCTGTCGTCCTCGTCCTCGTTCTCGCCGGCCTCGGGATCGCCGCACCCGCCCAGGCGTTCGCCCACAACGCGGTGCACAACCCGGCCCTGCACGCGGTGCTCGACGGGCTGACCCTGCTCGTCGCGTCCGCCCCGGTCTGGACGGCGCTGCTTTGGGCGGGCGGCCGCCGCGGGCTCCTCGCCGCACTGATCGGCGTCGTCCAGATCCCGGTCGCGATCATCGGCTTCGTCCCGATCGCGAACCCCTACCTGCACCTCGCCCTGTTCGCGCTGGCCCTGACCCTGACCGCGGTCTCCCTGCGGGTGGTCCGCACCCAGGCCCGCCAGACCGTCACCGCACCGGCCGCCTGACCCCGTGTGTCCCTCGGATGGCCGTCACCTCTCAGGTGACCGGTCATCCGATGTGATGTCGGCGTAACCTCACCGTCAGTGAGCCAGCCCACAATGGGGCGGTGGTGCACGAGACGATGATGCCGGTCAACGGCATCGAGATGTGCGTGGAAACCTTCGGTGAACTCACCGCGCCCCCGCTGCTGCTCCTGGCCGGGGACGCCAGCCCGATGGACTGGTGGGACGACGAGTTCTGCCGGCGCCTGGCCGCCGGCGACCGCTTCGTGATCCGCTACGACCATCGGGACACCGGCCGCTCCACGTCCTGCCCACCCGGCGAACCCGACTACACCGGCACCGACCTGATGCACGACGCCGTCGGAGTCCTGGACGCCCTGCGCCTACCGGCCGCCCATCTGGTCGGTTTCGCCTTCGGCGGTGCACTGGCCCAGCGCATCGCCATCCACCACCCCAGTCGGGTCCTGAGCCTCGGCCTGCTGGCCCCCGCCGTCGACGCACACCCGCTGGAGCCCGGCCCGCCGCCGACGGCCCGGCGCCCCCTGTCCCCGAGCACCACGGCAGACGGCGCAGCGGCAGCAGTCGGCCGCCCTCTCACCGTCGCCGCCGTAGCCGCCGCTGCGGCCGCGTCTGCCTCCCCTGCCGCCTTCGCCGCTTCTTCCGCGTCCGCCGCCACCACCTCAAAGATCAAATCCGCCGCCGGTACGATCGGAGCCCCGCTAGCCGTCGAGGGAACCGACTGGTCGAACCGTCGTTCCGCGGTGTCCCGCATGGTCGCCGAGGCCCGAGCCCGAGGCGGCCCGTTCACCCCCGAGGAACCGCAGCTCCGCCGCTTGGCCGAACGGATCTTCGACCGTTCCGCAGACCTGGCCGCCACCCGCCTCAACCACCGGCTGGCCGGTTACGGCCCCCCGATCCGCGACCTGCTGAGCACCATCAACACCCCCACTGTCGTTCTGCACGGCACCGTGGACCGCCACTTCCCACCCGGCTACCCGGCCGAGTTGGCCCGCAGCATCCCCGGCGCCCGTCTGGTCTGGCTGGACGGCGTAGGCCACGAGTTCCCACCCCGAGCCGTCTGGACCCAGGTCCTCACCGAACTACTCACCCCGTCCCCGTGACCCCACCCGCAGCTCTCGTGTTCGCCGACCCGCCAGCGTCCCCTGACCCGGCCCGGCGCCACCCACCCCTCACCTCGCAACCGCGTCCCTCTGACCTGGCCCGCGCCACCCGCACCCTGTCCCGTCAGCTTTCGTGTCCGCTGGCCCGTGCGGTGCGGGTCTCGAGGCGAGGTTGAAGGCTTGTGGAAGCATCGCCCTGTGTGGATCTTCGCTTCGGGCGGGCGGGACCGGTTCGGCCGGCTGATACTTCTTCCCGGTGCGGCACTGGTCGCCGGGCTTCTCCTGTTCCACCGGTTCGTTCCCGGGGGTAGCCTGCTGCCCACCTTCCTGCCGTGGCTCGGGATGTCCGTGCCCGCGCTGCTCGGGCTCTCCGTCTGGCGACGATCCCGGCTCGGGCTGGTCGCCGCCGTGTTTCCGCTGGTCGCCTGGCTGGTGATCTTCGGCGGTCACCTGATTCCGGACGGCGGGAAGCCGCACGACCTGGTCGCGGTCCAGCACAACGCGAGCGACGAGAACCCCGATCCGGCCGGCACGGTTCGTGCTCTCCTCGAGACCCGGCCCGACCTGGTGGCCCTGGAAGAGATCACCCCGGAAGCACTACCGGAGTACGCCGCAGCCTTTCCCGCCGCCGACTACCCGCACCGCACCGCCTACGGAACAGTCGCGCTCTGGTCCCGGTATCCACTCACCGAACCAGGGCCACTGGACATCCGCCCGGCTGCGTTCGGCCCGGACTGGAACCGTGGCCTGCGCGCGGTGGCCCGCACGCCAACCGGTGACATCGCCGTCTACGTAGCCCACCTCCCGTCGGTGCGTCCCGGCCCGACCGGGCTCGGCACCCGGAACCGGGACGACAGCGCAAATCGCCTCGCCACCGCCCTGCGCGCCGAACCGAATGCCGACGTCATCCTGCTCGGCGACCTGAACGCCACCGCCGGCGACCGCGGCCTGGAACCGGTCACCTCCCTGCTGCGCACCGACGAGTCAGACTTCGCTTTCAGCTTCCCGGCCCGCCTGCCGATCGCCCGCATCGACCACGTCATGACCCGTGGCCTGACCGTCACCTCAGTCCGAACCCTTCACCGCACCGGCAGCGACCACCTCCCGATCGTCGCCCACCTGAGCCGCTGACCCCCTCCCGAAACACCGTCACCGCCGGATTCCTGCCTTCTCCGCGCGGTGATTCCCGACGCGATGGATCCCTTCTTTCCTGGCCCACGGGCGACCGCCGAATCAGTCCTCGCCGGAATTCGCCGCCATACAAGTCCTCGGTCGGGTGAAGCCGACAGGTCCTCAATCCCGGGGCGCGCCGAGGGAACTGTGGACCTGGAACGTGAACGGGCCCGTGCCGAACGAGGCTCCGGCAGGCATGGACAGGAATCGGCGGAGGAGAGGTATCGGTGGCGGAGAGGTGGTGCAGCGGGAAGACAGAGGGAAGTCAGCGGGAAGACAGAGGTGGTCAGAGGGATCGCCGGAGTGTCAGGCCGGCCACTACCGAGCCTGCTGTCAGCGCCAGATACAACGCCAGCATGGCGACACCGGACAGCACCGCCACCCCGGTCGTCAGGGTGATCAGCACGAACAGGCCGGTGACCGGCCCCGCGGCCAGTAGCCAGGCAGCCGTCTTGTCGGTGTGGCTCCACGCCGGTGATCGGCCGGCGATCAGCATGGCAGCGGCCTGTGCCACTCCCGGCAGCACGAATGCTCCGCCGATCAGGAGCCCGATCGCCGCCCGCTCCGGCCCGCCGCCGGCACGAGGCGGAGAGCCCACCGGCCAGCCGGATGGCAGAGGCCCGGCGGAGACCGGCCCCGGTTGCGTCAGATCGGCGGAGGGGGTCCCGGAAACCATGCCGACGGGAGCCGTGCCGAATGGCGGAAGACCGACGCCAGCTGGGGCGGATGGCAGGCCGGTGGCTGGGGTGGATGGCAGGCCGGCACCGGCTGGGGTGGCGGGCGGGCTCGGGTCAGTGCGGGCCGGGCCGGAGAATGGAAGCGAGCCCGGAAGCGGGCCGGCGGGCGGGAGCGGGCCGGTTGTCGCCGGGAGGCGTAGGTGGGTCGGGGTGCCGCTGCGGCGGACGGCGTCCACCAACTGCTCGGGTGGGCCCAGCCGGGCCAGTGCCTGTGACGGATCGCCGGCCGGGTCCCGGCGCGCGGCGAGGTACCCGGAGACGGTGGTCATCAGGTCGTCGCGGACCTCTGGTGGCAGGTCGTCCCCGACGGCCCAGAGAGTGGCCAGATAGTCGAGAACTAGCACGTCACCCGAGGTCGGTGCGGCCATCGTCATGTCATCTCCTTCGCCGTGGGCCGTCAGGAACCGGTGCGGACAAGCCTCCCGCTCCCCGGGGCCCCGCACATCGGTCCACGGTGGTATCTCCGGTGGCGCCGAATCCACCCCAGGTCGTAGTCCGAGAGGACGGGAAGGCGGGAGGATGACGGGTATGCGCCTGGTCTCCCTGCTGCCCTCCGCGACCGAGATCGTCTACGCCCTCGGGCTCGGGGACGACCTGGTCGGGGTCACTTTCGAGTGTGACGAGCCGGCCGATGCCCGGTCGACCCGGACCGTCGTGGTCGGCGGCCGGGACACCAGCGGCATGACACCCGGCGAGATCGACGCCTATGTGCACACCCGGTTGGCGGCCGGCGGCGACCTGTACACACTGCACGCCGGCGCGCTCGCGGCTCTGGCCCCGGATCTGATCCTCACCCAGGACCTCTGCCGGGTGTGTGCGCTGCCGTCGGGGCACGTGGACGAGGCGCTGGCCCATCTGGGCTGCCGGGCCGATGTGCTGTCGCTGGATCCGTACACGCTGGACGAGGTGCTCGATACGTTCACCACCGTCGCGACTGCGGCAGGCGTACCGGAGAAGGGTGTCGACCTGGTCGTCTCCCTGAGGGAACGGCTGGCGCGGATCGATCGGGCGGTGGCCGGGCGGCGCCGTCCGAAGGTGGCGGTGGTGGAGTGGGTGGATCCGCCGTTCACCGCTGGGCACTGGGTGCCGGACCTGGTGACGGCGGCCGGCGGTACGGTGGTCGCGGCCCGTGCGGGACAGCGGTCGGTGCAGGTGACCTGGGGTGGACTGGCCGCGCCTGAGCCGGAGTTCGTGCTGGTCACGCCATGTGGGTACCACCTGGACGGTGCGGTCCGCCAGGCGGAGGCGGTGGTTGCGCACTTCCCCGGCGCCCAGGTGTGGGCGATCGACGGCGACGGATTGATGGTACGACCGGGGCCGCGCCTGATCACCGGGGTCGAGGCGATCGCCGCTGTTCTCCACCCGGGCGCGGTCCCACCGGCACCACCCGGATCGGTACAGCGTGTGGCCTGAACCGGAAAGTGTCGGACCCGCCTGGTATCAAGTTCTGGAGGGTGATTCGGGAACCGGCGGCGGGCGTCCTACGATCGGGGTCGTAACACCGGACATGACGGAAACGGGTGACGATGGAAACGTTGGAGTTCCAGGCAGAGGCGCGTCAGCTGCTGCAGTTGATGGTCCACTCGATCTATTCGAACAAGGACATCTTCCTGCGTGAGCTCATCTCGAACGCTTCCGACGCGCTGGACAAACTGCGCCTGGCCAAGCTGCAGGACGGGGTCGAGGCGGACACCTCCGACCTGCACATCGAGATCGAGGTGGACGCCGAGGCGCGCACGCTGACCGTTCGGGACAACGGCATCGGCATGACGCGTGACGAGGTCGTCGAGCTGATCGGCACGATCGCCAAATCCGGCACGGCGGAGCTGCTCGGCAAGCTCAAGGAGGCCAAGGAGAGCCCCGAGCTGATCGGCCAGTTCGGTGTCGGCTTCTACTCCACCTTCATGGTCGCCGACAAGGTCTCCCTGCTGACCCGCAAGGCCGGCACCGAGGGCCACGGCACCCGCTGGGAGTCCGAGGGCGCCGGGACGTACTCGATCGACGACGCTGAGGACGCGCCGGTCGGCACCACGGTGACGCTGCACCTGCGCCCCAAGGACGAGGACGACGCCCTCTACGACTACACCGACGAGTGGAAGCTCCGGGAGATCGTCAAGCGGTACTCGGACTTCATCTCGTTCCCGATCCGCAAGGGTGACGAGGTCCTCAACTCGCAGAAGGCGCTGTGGGCGCGCCCGCGCAACGAGGTCACCGAGGAGGAGTACCACCAGTTCTACCGGCACATCAGCCACGACTGGACCGACCCGCTCGAGATCATCACGATGAAGGCGGAGGGCACCTTCGAGTACGAGGCGCTCCTCTTCATCCCGTCCCGGGCCCCGCACGACCTGTTCCAGCGGGATGCCCGCCGCGGTCTTCAGCTCTACGTGAAGCGCGTCTTCATCATGGACGACAGCAAGGAGCTGATCCCCGACTACCTGCGGTTCGTCAAGGGTGTCGTGGACGCGGCCGACCTGTCGCTGAACATCTCCCGCGAGATCCTCCAGCAGGACCGGCACATCCAGATGATCCGGCGGCGCCTCGTCAAGAAGGTGCTGTCCACCATCAAGGAGCTGATGAGCAGCAACCCGGAGAAGTACGCGACGTTCTGGCGCGAGTTCGGCCGGGCCGTCAAGGAGGGTCTGCTCGCCGAGCCGGACAACCACAAGCCGATCCTGGAGATCGCGTCGTTCGCCACCACCGAGGGTAGTGAGCCGACCACGCTCGCCGCCTACGTGGAGCGGATGAAGGAGGGCCAGGAGGAGATCTACTACCTGACCGGCGAGAGCCGTTCCCAGGTGGAGAACTCGCCGCACATGGAGGCGTTCGCCGCCCAGGGCTACGAGGTGCTGATCCTCACCGACCCGGTGGACGAGATCTGGACCGACGCGGTTCCGGAGTTCGACGGCAAGAAGCTGCGGTCGATCGCCCGCGGCTCGGTGGACCTGCCGAAGGACGAGGAGAAGCCGGAGCCGGAGGGTGACTTCGCGCCGCTGCTCGGGTTCCTCACCGAGAAGCTGGAGGAGCAGGTCAAGGAGGTTCGGCTGTCGCACCGGCTGACCACCTCGGCGGCCTGTCTGGTGAGCGACTCGGACGACATCACTCCGGCTCTGGAGAAGATGTACCGGGCGATGGGCCAGGAGGGGCCGCGGGTCAAGCGGATCCTCGAACTGAACCCGGGCCACCCGCTGGTCTCCGGCCTGCGGGCCGCGCACGAGCGGGGTGCCGACGACGCGTCGTTGCCGGACACCGCTGAGCTGCTCTACGGGACCGCCCTGCTCGCTGAGGGTGGGGACCTGGAGGATCCGGCTCGGTTCGCGAAGCTTCTTGCGGATCGGCTTGCCCGGACTGTTTGACGGTGGGGTGGTTCTCGGGGCGGCGGCGGCCACTCCAGGCGGTCAGGCTTGATCCTTCGGTGGCCACCGCCGCCCCGAGAACCTGACGTTGAGCGGGAAGCCTTCCGGCCTGCCCCAAAATCCCGGCGACGGGACGCGAGGCGAGGCGACGGGACGCGACGGGACGGGACGGGAGGCGAGGCGACGCCGACCGGGCCGGAGGAGAGCAGTCCGGGCCGGGCCGAAGGCGGGGCCTGGGCGGGAGGATGCAGGCCGGGCCAGGGGAGGGTGGGCGGGTAGTCCGCAGCGCGTCAGCGGTTGAAGAGCTCGGTGAAGAAGGTTCCGATGTTGCGGAATATTCCCGCCACGCCGTCGCCCAGGCCGCGGGCCACTTCGGCGGCCTCGCCGGGGTTCGTGCCGATCCAGAAGACGAGCAGGAAGAGCAGGATCCAGCCCAGGACCTTCTTCATCGGGTCTCGATCCTCCATGGGACGGCTCTCGGGAATGCCATTCAAGATCGTGGCACAGTGCCGCAACGAGGTGTGGGGTGGCGCGCCGGGCATTCCATAGTCTGAACGCCCGGGAGTCTCAGGCGTCCTGTGCCGGGTGAGCGGTGAGGGCGGCCCGGGCAGCGGCCAGGATGCGGTCGGACAGGTCGGTTCCGGCTGTCGCGCGGGACAGCAGCAGCGCGCCGACCATCGTGCTGAGAGCGGCCAGGTCCGGCTCGGTGCCGGCTTCCGGGTGAGCGGTGCCGGGTTGAGTGGTGCCGGCATCGGCACCGGCACCGGGGTGGGTGGTGAGCAGGCGGGCGAAGGCTTCGACCCCCTGGGCGTACGCCGCTCGGGTCGCCGGTCCGCCCAGGTTCTTGGCGATGTCTCCGCCGAACCCGGCGGTCGGGCAGCCGCCACCGGGGTCGTCGCGGTGCTCGGCTGACAGGTAGGTGCCGGGGTCGGGGGCGGGCCGCCCGGTGAAGGCGGCCGTGACCGCTTCGGCGACCAATGCGTCCTTCGACGCGAAGTGTTTGTAGAAGCCGCCGTGGGTCAGGCCGGCCTCGGCCATCACGTCGGCGACGCTGACGCCGCCGATGCCGCGTTCGCGGAAGAGCCGCGCGGCGACGGCGACGATCCGTTCCCTGTTCTGTGCGGCCTGCGCCTGCGACACCCGTCCCATGCCACCCACTATAGATGAGGTGTGTCATCTATTACGTCGCGCGCTTTAGATGACGGTAGTAATCTAAGCCGCAGGGAACTCACCACTGCCGTCGCCATCGTCACCGGGGCCAACCGCGGATTCGGCCGCCACCTCGCCACCCAGCTGCTCGAACGTGGCGCCAAGGTCTACGCCGCGGTCCGCGACCCGAGCTCCGTCGACCTGCCCGGAGCCGTCCCGCTCCGGCTCGACGTCACCGATCCGGTGTCGATCGCCGAGGCCGCGGTGACCGCCGCTGACGCCACCCTGCTCGTCAACAACGCCGGGATCTCCACGAATGAGTCACTGATCGACGGTGACCTGGCCGGGATCCGCCGCGACATGGAGACCAACTACTTCGGGCCGCTGCTGCTCACCCGCGAGTTCGCGCCGGTCCTCACGGCCAACGGCGGGGGAGCGGTGCTCAACGTCCTCTCCGTGCTGTCCTGGCTGCACCCGGGGCCGGCCGGTTCCTACTCGGCGGCCAAGGCGGCGGCGTGGGCGCTCAGCAACGCCACCCGCGAACTCCTCGCCCCGAGCGGTGTCACGGTGACCGGCCTGCACGTCGGCTACATGGACACCGACATGGCCGCCGGGGTTCCGGCCGACCGCAAGAGTGACCCGGCAGTGGTCGCCCGGCTGGCTCTGGACGCCGTCGAGCGGGGCGACGCCGAGGTGCTCGGCGACGAGTTGAGCCGTCAGGTGCGATCCGGGACGCCGGGATTGAGGAACGTCACCGAGGGGTAAACGCGGCCCCATGACGGAGACCATCACCGATGCGGGCACGGCCCAGCTCGTCGTGGCGGCGGTGCTCGGCATCGCGGCAGTCGTGCTGCTCATCGCCTGGGCCAAGTGGCATCCGTTCCTGGCCCTGATCGCCGGGGCCGGGACACTCGGCCTGGTCGCGGGCGCCGCCCCGGCGGACACCGTCGACTCGTTCACCACCGGCCTCGGCACGACGGCCGGTGGTGTAGGCGTCCTGATCGCGCTCGGTTCGATGGTGGGCGCGCTGCTCGCCGAGTCCGGTGGCGCCGACGGCATCGTCAACCGGATCGTGAACAGCGTGTCCGGGGCGGCACTGCCGTGGGCCATGGCGGGGGTGGCCGCGCTGATCGGGCTGCCGCTGTTCTTCGAAGTGGGCGTGGTCCTGCTGGTGCCGATCGTGCTGCTGGTGGCCCGGCGTACCGACGTGGGTCTGTTGCGTCTCGGCATCCCCGCGCTGGCCGGCCTGTCGGTGTTGCACGGTCTGGTGCCGCCGCACCCGGGGCCGCTGGTCGCGATCGACAGCCTGCAGGCCGACCTGGGCCTGACCCTGATGCTCGGCCTGATCTGCGCCGTCCCGACGGTGATCATCGCGGGCCCGGTGTTCGGCAACTTCATCGCCAAGCGAGTCCCGCTGCCGGTGCCGGCCCTGGCCGGTGGTTCGGACAGCGGTCCCCGGGGCGGCCGGGACTTCGTGGACCGGGACGACATCGCCGACCCGGTCGAGCCGGGCAAGAGCGTCGACGAGCAGCTCGGCCCGCGCCGCAACCCCGGTTTCTGGGCGGCGGTTCTGACCGTGCTGCTGCCGGTGGTGCTGATGCTGGCCCGCGGTGTCGCCGAGCTGTTCCTCGCCGAGGGCACCACGGTCCGCGACATCCTCGAGGTGGTCGGTGAACCGGTGGTGGCCCTGCTCGCCGGGGTGCTGGTGGCGATGTGGGCGCTCGGCCGCCGCGCCGGTTTCGACCGCAAGGAGACCAACGCGGTGATCGGCGGCGCGCTCCCGCCGATCGCCGGCATCCTGCTGATCGTGGCGGCCGGCGGCGGCTTCAAGCAGGTGCTGGTGGACGCCGGGGTGGGCAACGTGATCGCCGACGCCGCGCGGGACGCCAACTTCAACGCCCTGGTCCTGGGCTTCCTGGTCGCGGTCGGCATCCGGGTCGCCACCGGTTCCGCGACGGTCGCCACGATCACCGCGGCCGGCATCGTCGCCCCGCTCGCGACCACCCTGGACCGGCCGGAGGTGTCGCTGCTGGCCCTGGCGATCGGCGCCGGCTCACTGTTCTTCTCGCACGTCAACGACGCCGGTTTCTGGATGGTCAAGGAATACTTCGGGATGACCGTCGGTCAGACCATCAAGACCTGGTCGGTGATGGAGACGATCATCTCGGTGGTCGGATTCGCCTGCGTCATGCTGCTCTCACTGATTCTTTGATCTCGGTACGCCCCCGCACGGCCCTGCCCCGTCACGCGAGGCAGGGCCGTGCGCGCGGTCTCCCCGCGACCGCCGGGCCGAATGCGGTGGTCACCGGGGCCCGATGCTCGGATTCGTGTGGTCCTTGCGGCATTCGTCGACGGTGGTGCAGATGTAGATGACCTCGCGCACCCCGGGGAGTGTCTCCAGTTCGTCACCGACCGCGCCGTCCCGGATCTCCCGGACCACGTCGG
>DATMVU010000656.1:0-4255 GCA_035562875.1 Actinoplanes sp.
CAGACCGGTCCTGTCTGGACGGTGGCCGGACCGGGCCGGAGACCCGGCGGTACGGGTGGTCGCGGCCGGTCAGCAGCTCGCGTGGCCGGCGCGCACCGGGCGGATCACCGAGAGCGTGCGCCGTGCGCTGCACGCGTCCGCCGCAGTCCTATCGCAGTGGGGTGGTCACGCTGTCGAGGAGTTCGAGGAGGTGTCGGTAGGGGTGGCCGGTGGCCCTGGTCAGGCCGATCTCGCAGGTGCGGTTGACCGAGGCGTGGGCCGTGTGATCGCCTTCGGACACGGCTGCTGCTTCGGCGGCGGTGGCCGACGCTGTCAACTCGGGGTGCAGCAGGCCCCGGTCGCCGGCGAAGGCGCAGCACTGCCAGCCTTCCGGGATGTCCACCCGGTCGGCTATCGCGGTGGCTATCCGGTTGACGGCGTCGTCCAGGCCCAGCCGGACCGAGGAACATGTCGGGTGCAGGGCCAGGGACGGGATCCGGCCGGTCACCCGCAGGCGGGGGAGTAACCGGTCGGCGGCGAACG
Source organism: Actinoplanes sp. (assembly GCA_035562875.1). Classification (GTDB taxonomy): domain Bacteria; phylum Actinomycetota; class Actinomycetes; order Mycobacteriales; family Micromonosporaceae; genus Actinoplanes. Next base: position 523 of record DATMVU010000656.1, read on the forward strand.
TGACCGCGTCGATCACGGGGGTGTCGCCGAGCAGGCGGTGCAGGCCCTCGGTGCAGGAGGCGGCGTCGGCCACGATCGGCAGCGGGGTGCCGGCGAGTGTGGTCTGGACACGGTGCCGCATCGCCTCGTACCCGTCGGTGAGGCCCTTGGACGACCACGGGGTGCCGCAGCACAGGCCGGCGATGCCGTCGGGGATGTGCAGGCCGACACCGGCCCGCTCGGCGAGGCGGAGCATCGCGGCCATCACGCCGGGGCCGCCGGTCGCCGGGGCGAACAGGGTGTTCAGGCAGGACGGCAGGTAGAGGGCGTCGGCCGCCGGGTCGGGGCGCGGGCGGCGGCGGACTCCGCCCCGGGGCAGGTCGCGGCTCCACGCGGGCACCACGTCAGGATCGGCGATGGTACGGGCCACCCGGGTCACCGTCTCCGGGAGTGCGGGTGGGAGCAGCCCGGCGGTGTCGAGTGCCAGGTTCATCGCCCGGGTGGTGGTGTCCCAGTGCCGGGCCGCGCCTGCCCAGATCCGCTGCACGGCACGGTTGTTGTTCTCGGCGCGCAGACGTTTCGTCAGGTCGCCGGTGTTGATCAGAACCGGGCAGGCCGTGGCGCACATGCCGTCGACGGCGCAGGTGTCGACCGCATCGTAGGCGTACTCCCGCTCCAGTTCGTCGGCCAGCGTGCTGTCACCTGCCGCGCGGGCTCCGGCGATCTCGCGACGCAGTACGATCCGCTGGCGTGGGGTGGTGGTCAGGTCACGGCTGGGGCAGACGGGTTCGCAGTAGCCGCATTCGACACACCTGTCGACCTCGGGTTCCACCGTGACCACCGGTTTCAGGTGGCGCAGGTGCAGGGCCGGGTCCTCGGTGAGCAGCACGTCCGGGTTGAGGGTGCCGGCCGGGTCGCAGAGGCGTTTCACCTCGCGCATCACCGCGAACAACTCGTCGCCGAACTGGCGGCGCACGAACGGGGCCATCACCCGGCCGGTGCCGTGTTCGGCTTTCAGGGTGCCGCCGCGGGACAGGACGGCGGTGACCATGTCCTCGGTGAACGCGGCGTAATGGTCGGTGCGGTCGCCGGTGCCGAACTGTTCGTTGAGCATGAAGTGCAGGTTGCCGTCCTTGGCGTGACCGAAGACGACACTGCGCTGGTAGGCGTACCGGCGGAAGAGGGTCTCCAGGTCGTCGCAGAGATCGGCGAGGGCGGGGACCGGAACCGCCACGTCCTCGAGCAGGGCCGCCGATCCGCTGGGCCGGTTGCCGGCGACGGTGGCGTACAGGCCTTTGCGGATGTGCCACAGCGCGGCCCGGACGGCCGGGTCGCGGCTGAGACCGTCGGGGGCGGTCAGTCGCCAGGTGTCGAACAGGTTCAGTGCGTGCTGCTCCCGGTCGTCGAGGGCGGCCGCGTCGGGTTCCTGCCATTCGACGAGCAGCGCCGCGTGCCGGTGCACGTCCAGTTCCCGCAGGTGGGTGCCGGCCTGCGGATCCGCTTGGGCGACACGCAGCGATTCGGCGTCGAGGAGTTCGATCGCGGCGGGGCCGGCGGCGACGAGTTCCGGCATGAGCGCCGTCGCGGCGTGCAGGTCGTCGAAGAACAACAGGCCGGTGCTGGCGGCCGGGCGGATCGGGACGGTGCGGAACACCGCCTCGGCGATGAAACCGAGGGTGCCCTCGCTGCCGATCATCAGGTGGGCGAGGATGTCGACGGGGCGGTGGTGGTCGAGGAAGCTGTTGAGGCCGTAACCCATGGTGTTCTTCATGGCGTACTGACCGCTGATGCGGCGGACCGAGTCGGGGTTGCCGCGGACCCGGTCGCGGAGGCGGCGCAGACCGTCGGCCAGCTTCGGTTCGGCCGCGTCGAGGTGGGTGCCGGCGTCGGCCGCCGCGGTGTTGATGACGGTACCGCTGGGCAGCACGATCGTCATCGACTCGCACGTGCGGTAGGTGTTGGCGTGGGTGCCGCAGGTCATGCCGCTGGAGTTGTTGGCGATGACCCCGCCGATGGTGCAGGCCGACTCACTGGCCGGGTCCGGGCCGAGCTTCCGCCCGTACCGCGCCAATCGGGTGTTGACCTGCCGTAACACCGCGCCGGGCTGAACCCGCACGCGCGCGCCGTCGTCGAGTACCTCGATGTCGCGGAAGTGCCGCCGCACGTCGGCGAGCAGCTGATCGGTGCCCGCCTGCCCGCTGAGACTGGTCCCGCCGGACCGGAAGGTGACACCCGTCCCGAGACTGCCGGCCGCCCGGACCAGGGCCGCGACCTGGGCGGTGTCGCGCGGGACCAGGACCGCCTGCGGGGTGAGCAGGTAGTGCGACGCGTCGTGAGCCATGCCGAGACGGTCACTGGCGCGGGTGCGCACCGTTCCTGGTGCCGCCTGTTCGAGCGCGGCCAGCAGCGGGGAGGCGTTCATCAACTGGCTACTTCCGTGGGTCGACGAGGATCTTCGGTCCGTTCGTGGCTCCAGCGGGCCGGTGCCCGGCGAGGACGTCGGCTGTCTCGTCGAGGCCGACGGTGGCGGCGACCAGGCCGCGGGGATCGACGGCGCCGTCAGCGTAGGCGGTGATGGTGCCGGGCAGTCCCGCCGACGCGCCGAGGATTCCGACGGCGGTGACGTCCTTGAGGGCGATCCGGCGGGTGTCGACGGTGCTGGGCGAGCCGGCCAGGCCGACATAGACGATCCGCCGGCCGGGTTCGACCAGGTCCAGGGCCAGCGCGGGCAGGCCCGGGGCGTTGGAGGCGTCCACCACCGCGTCCCAGCCCAGTGCCGGCAGCGTTTCGCGGGTCCATGTGTCGGCGAACCCGAGCGAGCGTGCCAGTTCGAGGTTGTCCTCCCGATGTCCCATCAGGTGGACCTCGGCGCCGTGCGCGCGGCCGAACATGGCCACCAGCAGGCCGATGGTGGCGGTGCCGAGGACCAGCAGCCGTTCACCGGGGGCGAGTGCGGCGGCGGTCAGGCTGCGCAGGGCGTTGCCACCCGGTTCGACCAGGGCGCCGACGGTGGCGTCCACCGAGTCCGGCAGCGCTTTGAGATAGGCGGCCGGGTAGGCGAGGCGTTCGGCGAGGGCGCCGGGGATGCCGTCGGAGATGCCGAGTTCCCGCAGGCCGGCGCAGACGTGGTGGCGGCCGGCGCGGCACCGGGCGCACTGTCCGCAGCCGATCATGGTGTCGCCGGTGACCCGCTGCCCGAGCCAGGACGGGTCCACGCCGGGCCCGGTGGTGACGACCGTTCCGGACCATTCGTGGCCGGGCCGCAGCGGGTACGACGACCGGCCGGTGTGCAGATAGCTCATCTCGCCGGTGAACAGTTCCACATCGGTGCCGCAGACCCCGACCCGGTCCACCTCGATGATCACCTCGCCGGCGGCGGCGACGGGTTCCGGGACGTCCAGGACCTCGGCCTTGCCGGGTCCGGTGAAGACCAGTGCGCGCATCAGCGGGGACCGATGACGTGCTGGCGGGCGCTGCCGAGCCGGTCGATGCCGAGATCGACGACGTCACCCGCCTGCCGCACCTCACCGGCCTGCCGGGTGTCGTCGACGCGGACGGCCGGCTTCTCGGCGCCGAACGCACCGATGCACATCAGAAACACGGGGGCTCCAGGATCATTTCCAGTAGGTGGTGGGCAGGCCGGTGGCGTCGACCCGGACGGTGAACAGCCGCCCGGAGCCGGGTTCGCCGGAGGTGGCGGTGGTGATGACCAGCAGATCCAGGCCGGGGCCGGCGAACGCGACACTGGTGGTGT
>DATMVU010000657.1:0-1742 GCA_035562875.1 Actinoplanes sp.
CCTCAACGAACGCGCCGCCGGGCAGGTCCGGGCGCAGATCGGCGACGGGCTCACCGCCGCCCTGCTGGAGTCGACCGAGCCGGTGGACCGGCCGCTGGTCACCGAGGCCCTGACCGGGGTGCTGAGGGGCAAGGACACCGATTTCGAGTACGGGCACCGGGTCCCCGGATCAGGGAACCGCCGCATCCGGGCCAACCTGCGGGCACTCACCGGCGACGCCGGCACCGTGACCGGGGCGATCGTCTGCCTCGCCGACGTCACCGAGGAGGCGCTGCTGCGCGAACGCCTGTGGCGGCAGGCCACCTTCGACCCGCTGACCGGCTGTCACAACCGGGCCGCCACGATGGCCGCGCTCCGGGACGCCCTGCACACGACCGAACCGCACGCCGGCACCGCGGTGATCTTCCTGGACCTGAACGCCTTCAAACCCGTCAACGACAGGTACGGGCACGCCGCCGGCGACCTGCTGCTCAGTCATGTGGCGGTCAGCCTGCGCAGCGCCGTCCCGTCCGGGGCGGTGGTCGGCCGGATCGGCGGCGACGAGTTCGTGGCCGTCTGCCGGGACGTGACCGGCCGCGACCACGCCGACCGGATCGGCGTCGATCTGCTGGCGGCGCTGGGGGCCGCCCGGGTGCACATCGGCGGTCACACCGTCACCCCGCACGCCAGCCTGGGTGTCGCCTGGGCCCCGTACGGCGCCGGGGACTCCGACGAGTTGCTGGCCCAGGCGGACGCCGCGATGTACGCCGTCAAGCGGTCCCGCGGCGCCGCCCGGCAGCTCGTCTCAGCGCACCACGGTCCCGGCGGCCAGCTTGACGACGTCGGCGGCGGGCAGGGCTGACGCGTACAACCGCACGTCGTCGATCGTCCCGCTGAACCGGCCGCCCGACCCGGAGCAGCCGATGTGGATCCGCCCGGTGGACGCCGGGGCCACCACCCCGGTCGTGGTGACCTGCGCGGCCCCGTTCACGTACAGCGTCAGGGTCAGCGCCTGCGCGTCGTACACCGCGGTGAGGTGGGTCCAGGTGTTCAGGGCCGGAGCCGCCGTGGACAGCGCCTGCTTCCAGACCGGCGTGCCGTCCACCGACGACGGGACGAGCACCGCCCACTTCTTGTAGTCCTTGTGATACTGCAGGTAGAACGCGTCCCGGGCCGGCCCCGACTGGCTGATCACGGTCCGGTTCTCCAGCACCGCGGCCAGGCCGACCCGGGCGGCGACCGTCCACGACCGGTCGGTGCGCAGGGCCGGGCCGTACCCCTCGGCACAGCCGTCGCCGTCCAGGGCGAGCCCCTTGCCGTCGGCCGTGTAAGACGTCCCGAGGCTGGTCAGCGAGGTGCCCCGGCCGAAGCGGGACGAGTCCACCGAGGCGCCGTCGAAGTTCCACCACGCGACGGTACGGTCACTCACCTCGGTCACGGGCAGAGCCCGGTTCCACGCCCGCACGTCACTGATCGCCCCGTCGAACCGGCCGCCGGACTGACTGCGCCCGATCCGGAACGGCCCGGCGGACGGCAGGCTCGTCACGCCCGCCCGGACGCCCTCCGCGACACCGTCGACGTACAGCGTGAGCTGCCCGGCGGTCGCGTCGTAGACACCGGCCAGATGCGTCCAGCGGTTCAGTGCCGGAACCGTCACCGACCGGGCGGTCAACCAGGTGACCGTCCCGGCGGCGGCCTCCCGCGGGACGGTGAACTCCCAGCGTCCGGTGTCCTTCTGATACATCAGGTAGAAGGCGCTGCGG
>DATMVU010000658.1:0-6234 GCA_035562875.1 Actinoplanes sp.
ACTCTGACTCCTTCTCCACCTGGTCAGCAAGAAGGTTACGGCCGGGAAGATGAAAGTTTCCTGGCAGCCGGTTGACCCGTTATATCAGGATTTTTTGGGTATCCCACTCCTGAACAGATCAATCGAGGGGGAACCGTGCCGGACATCGTGGAAATCATCAAGGAACAGCACCGCCAGGTCGACGACCTGCTGACCCGCGCCGAACAGGACGGTGCCGACCGGGCGGCCATCATGCAGGAGGTGGCCCGGCTGCTGTTACCGCACTCCGAGGCCGAGGAGGCGTTCGTCTATCCACGGATCCGCGACCTGGCCGCCGAAGCGGGCGAGGAGGTCCGGGACGGCACCGCCGAACACCACCAGGTCGAGGAGATGCTCACCGCACTGCTGCGCGGCGACAGCGACGACCCCGGTTACGACGGGACGATCGCGGCGATCGCCGGCGAGCTCCGCCACCACGTACAGGAGGAGGAAGAAGATCTGCTGCCGCTCCTGGCGGACCGTCTCGACGAGGCCGAGCGCGCCGAGATGGGCCGCAGGTTCGCCGAAGCCACCACCGGTGGCCTGCCGGAACACGCCGCCACCCGGCGCGAACTGTACGCGCTGGCCCAGGAGCAGGACGTGCCCGGCAGGTCCCGGATGAACAAGCAGGAACTGGCCGAGGCGGTCGGCGAACACTGACCGGGGTGCCGTGGGCCCGGAGATGCCGGACAATCAGCTGATGGTTCAACCACCGCTGCCGGGCCGGATGCGGCCGTGCCGTCGATGCGGGCACCCGACGCGGGTGGACCGGATGGTCCAGGGCTACGGGCGCAACTGCGCCGCCGCCCTCGGGCTGATCGGCGGCACCGTCGACACCGGCCACTCCGGGCCCGACCTGCTCGACCTGATCGAGATGGAACCGGAGGACAGCTGCGACGGCCACGACCGGCCGGCCGACGCCGGGATCGCGATCGCCAGCCGTCGCCGGCCCGGGGCCGCCTTCGTGCCCCGCTGATCCTCGGCTGATCCCTTTCAGCCGCCGGCGTTCAGAGCCATGCCGGCGCAGCAGCAGGCGAGCAGCAGCACCGCGATGGCCAGGGCGATCCACGCCCCGGTCGTCCCCGGATGACGCTGCGGCGGAAGCCCGATCACCCCGCCCAGGAACGACAGCAGCGGCGCCCGGTACTCGAGTTCCACGGTCCGGCCGGACAACGCGATCACCGTGGTCTCCGCGGCCCCGGTCCGGGCCGGCCGCTGATGCGGCACGTGGACGTGCACGTGGTGCTCGCCGACGGTGACCGCCTGCACCACCCGCCCCCACTGGGCCGGCACCCCCTGCCCGTCGATACGCAGTACCGGCGTGCGGCGGCGCAGCAGAAAAGCCAGCGGCCCGTGTCGCAGCGTCACCGCGACGGCGGAACCGCCGTACCGGTGCGGTGTGTCGATCGGCGGGAGACCGGGGGAGAAGGGCCTGCGAGGCGGCGCGATGGTGGCCATGGCCCGCGCAGAATAAGCCGGACCGGAGGCCCGGGGAAAGAGCAGCAGGTCCTAAGTGGAGATGACGGGGCTGCCGGACGGTGCCCGCACGGTTACCATGGGTCCGGCCCGACCGCGCTCCCAGGACCCGAGGAGAACCGCCGTGACCAGTGAGAACGTTCCGCCCAAGGTGGACACCAGGACGGTGTCCCCGGCCCGCCGGTGGAACTACTGGCTCGGCGGCAAAGACCATTTCCAGGTCGACCGTGACTCCGGCGAGATGATCGCCGCCGCCTACCCGGCGGTCCGCACCACCGCGCGCCAGGGCCGGGCCTTCCACAACCGGGCGGTCCGGCACCTGGCCGAGGCCGGCATCCGCCAGTTCATCGACATCGGCACCGGCCTGCCCGCACCGGACAACACCCACGAGGTGGCCCAGCGCGTCGCCGCCGACTGCAAGGTCGTCTACGTCGACAACGACCCGATGGTCCTCTCGCACGCCCGGGCCCTGATGATCGGCGGAGTCACCACCTACGTCGACGGCGACCTCAACGAGCCGGGCGCGATCCTCGGCTCGGCCGAGCTGAAGGAGACCGTCGACCTGTCCCGCCCGGTCGGCATCCTGCTGATCGCGGTGCTGCACTTCATCCGCGACGACGGCGACGCCCGCCGGGTGGTCCGCGAGCTGCTCGACGCGGCCGCCCCCGGCAGCTACCTGGTCGCCACCAACTCGACGAAGGACTTCGTCTCGCCGGAGGCCGCCGCCCGCTACGACGCGATGCTGGCCTCCGGCGCCGTCGACGCCTGGCCCCGCGACCGGGAGGTCTTCGGCGGCTTCTTCGACGGGCTGGAACTCGTCGACCCCGGCGTGGTGGCGATGAGCGACTGGCGGCCCGGCTCCGGCGAGCGGCCGGCCCCCGCCGAGGTCTCGATGTACGGAGCGGTCGCCCGAAAGCTCTGATCTTGCACGATGGCCGTACCGTGAAACGGCGAGGTCGTGTCGTACCAGCGATTTCTCAGCGTACGTTCAGCGGTCGTTGCTAGTTTTCCGGGGCACGTTTCTTACAGCGGGAGAACATCGTGGTCTTCAAGAAGCTGCTCGGTGCCATCGGAGTCGGTGGGCTGAGCGTGGACACTGTGCTGTCGAATCCCAGCACCTATCCGGGCGCGCAACTGACCGGAAACGTCAACCTGGTCGGCGGCACCTCGGATGCCGACATCGAGCACATCACCCTCGGCCTGGTCACCCGGATGGAGGTGGAGGGCGGCGGCGGTGACTACTCGGCCGTCCAGGACTTCCTCCGCATCCCGGTCACCGGCCCGATGCGGCTGGCCCAGGGCCAGCGTCTCGCACTGCCGTTCCGCATCGACATGCCTTGGGAGACCCCGATCACTTCGGTGTACGGGAACACCCTCCGTGGCATGGTGATGGGCGTCCGCACCGAGGTCGCGATCGCCCGGGCCATCGACAAGGGTGACCTGGACCCGGTGCACGTGCATCCGCTGCCCATCCAGCAGCGCATCCTCGACGCCTTCCACCAGCTCGGCTTCGTCTTCAAGTCCGCCGACCTGGAGTACGGGCAGATCTACGGCGTCCACCAGACCCTCCCGTTCTACCAGGAGATCGAGTACTTCCCGCCGCAGCAGTACGCCGGCGCCGTCAACGAGGTCGAGCTGACCTTCGTGACCAGCCCGCACCAGGTCGAGGTGGTGCTCGAGTTCGACAAGCGGGGCGGCCTGTTCACCCAGGGCCACGACACGTACGGGCGGTACACCGTGTCGCACGCCGACGCGGACACCACCGACTGGCGCCAGGTCGTCGACGGCTGGGTGCGCCAGGCGGTCGACCGTCGCAAGTCGATGCCGGGCTTCGGCGGTGGTTACGGACAGCAGCCCGGTTACGGTCACCCGCAGCCCGGCTACGGTCATCAGCAGCCCGGTTACGGCCAGCACGGTCACCACGGGCACTACCGGCGCGGTGGGCACCATGGCTCGGGCATGGGCGGCATGGCCATGGGTGTCGCCGGCGGTCTGGCCGCCGGTTACGTGGCCGGTGAGGTCTTCGACGAGATCGGTGACGCCTTCGAGGGCGACGACGAGTGACCTTCTGAGAAGGGGCGGATGCTGCGGCGCCCGCCCCTTCCTCTCGGCCATATCTCCCACTCACTCTATGGGAAATGGGTGACAATGGGCCGAGGGGGTCCTACGTTGCCGGTATGAGCATCGACATCACCCGCATCGGCGGTCGCATCGGGGCGGAGATCTCCGGCGTCGACCTGAAACTCCCGATCACCGAGACCGACGCCCGGGAGATCCACGACGCCCTGGTCGACCACAAGGTGCTCGTCTTCCGCGGGCAACACCTCGACGACGAACAACACCAGCGGTTCGCCTCGATCTTCGGCACCCTCACCCTGGCCCACCCGACCGTCCCGTCCGTCGATGGCCAGGCCAACGTCCTCGAAGTAGCCGCCGGCCCCGGAGCCCGCGCCAACGCCTGGCACACCGACGTCACCTTCGTCGTCGCGCCGCCCAAAGCCACCACCCTGCGCAGCCTCGTCATCCCACCCCACGGCGGCGACACCCTCTTCTCCAACACCGCAGCCGCCTACGCCGACCTGCCCGAACACCTGCGGGTCCTGGCCGACCGGCTGTGGGCCGAACACTCCAACGAATACGACTACGCCGAACACCCCCAGTTCCTGTCAGCCGAGGTGGAGGCGTACCAGAAAGTCTTCGCCTCCACCCGCTACCGGACCGCCCACCCGGTGGTCCGCGTCAACCCGGACTCCGGCGTGCCGAACCTGTTCATCGGCAACTTCGTCGTCGGCCTCATCGGCGTGTCCAAGACCGAGGGCCGGGACCTCCTGCGGCTGCTCCAGCACTACGTGACCCGCCCGGAGAACACGCTGCGCCACAAGTGGCAGGTCGGCGACATCGTCGTCTGGGACAACCGCAGCACCCAGCACTACGCCGCCGACGACTACGGCGCCCTGCCCCGCAAGCTGCACCGGGTCACCGTCGCCGGCGACGTCCCGTACAGCCTCGACGGCACCAAGAGCAGCATCCTCGAAGGAGACGAGGCCACCCACTACACCCCGCAGGTGCAGTGACGGGCTTCCGCTACCGCCCTGTCTCTCTCCGGCGGGCCAGCCTCAACTCCGACAGGTAGCGTTTCACCACCCGGCCACCGTGCTCCTCGTCGATCATCCGGCCGATCGCGGTGAGCAGCCCCGCCCGCGACTTGGCCGGCAGCGAACGGGTGGTCGAGTAGGTGAGCAGCAGATCCAGGTAGTCCCCGGTGCGGTAGACGGCCTCCCACTCGTACCGGCGGAAGATCGGCCTCTCGAACCGGTCCGTGATCTCCTCATCGTCCACCGGGATCTCGTCCGCCGGGCGCAGCCGCTGATCCGGATCGGTCTTCGGATCCCACCGCTCGTAGTGCTCCTGCACGCCGGCGAAGAATTCCGCAGTCCCGCCCGCCACGTGATGCGTCGCCACCGTCGCCAACAGCCCACCGGGCCGCAACGCGTCCGCCGACCGCACGATCCGGACCCGCGGATCGATCCAGTGGAACGCCGTCGCCGCCAGCACCACATCGAACGGCTCCGGCGGCAACCGCCACTCCTCGAACGCACCGGTCACCACCCGGACATCCGGAAACGCCGCCAGGTTACGGCGAGCCACCCCGGCCAGTGCCGGGCCCAGCTCGACAGCCGTCACCCGGTAGCCGCGCGCCGCCAGCGGCACCGTCGCCTTACCGGTGCCGGGACCGATCTCCAGCACCCGTGCCGGAGGTGGGGCGCCGGCCGCGGCCAGGTCGTCGAAGATCTGCGGGAGATAGCCGGGCCGAACCCGGTGGTACCGCTCGGCCTCGGTGTCGAAGATCCGCCGCAGCTCGGTGACCATCGCTGTTCCCTCTCGCCCGTCCCGCTCGCCTGTTCCCCCTGGCCTGTTCCCCTGGCTCTTCCACCTGGCTCTTCCACCTGGCCGTTCCCTTCGCCCGTGATCAGAGTTCGGCGGGTGTCGTCTGCCTCCGAGCCTCCGTCACATCGGCCATCAGCCGATCCCAATCCGGATCCGGCCGGAACCGGGCCATCCGGATCTGCTTCACCGACCGCGCCGACGTGTACTCCCACCAGGCCGCCACCCGCACCGGCCACAACCCGACCCGCACCGCCCCCGCGATGAAACAACGATGCGCCAGTAGCGTGGCCGCGAGCATCTCCGGATCCAGCTCCACATCCGGATCGTCGATCGCCTTCCCCAGCGCACGCACGTCCCGGTGCATCTCCGAATAGCCGAGCATCCCCGGCATCGCCGGCACCAGCAGCTCATCCTCCGGATCCACCACCGAATCCGCGTAGACCGGTGCGAACACCACGTCATCCACCGTGAAGATCAGCGGCAGGGACTCCCGCCCACGCTTGATGTCGACCTGAACGGCCGGCGCCCCCGTGGGTACCGCGACCTCATAGGCGTCCAGCACATCCCGGAAAAGCAGCCGCGCCGTATCCCCGATCGCCGGCACATGCACCGTGACGATGCCAGGAACCGCGGTCACCTCGGTCCCGGGAACCTCAGCGATCAAGTCGGCAAGCTCATCAGTGCGCATGCGTCGGTTATATGCCCTCAGCGCACCCCGCACAGCCCCGCCACCCACCCCTTTCCCGCAACCCCTTCCGCACCACCGCACGTCACACCCCACCAGGGGTCTTTCATCCCGGAAAGGATCCTTCCGTCCTTCCGTCCTTCCGTCCTTCCGTCCTTCCGTCCTTC
>DATMVU010000659.1:0-17968 GCA_035562875.1 Actinoplanes sp.
ATGACCAGCGTTCTGCTCATCCCGGGAAGCACCCGGGACGGGGCCCTGCACACCGCCGCACTGCGGACCGCGGCCCGCTTCGCGCCGCCGGAGATCACCACCACGTTGTACGACGGACTGCGCACGCTTGATGCCTTCGCCCCCGGTGAGGAACCGCCCGCCGCAGTGGCCGAGCTGCGGGCCCTGGTGACAGCTGCCGACGCGATCCTGTTCAGCACCCCGGAGTACGCGGGTTCGCTGCCCGGCAGTCTGAAGAACCTGCTCGACTGGCTGGTCGACGGCGGTGATCTGGACGGCAAACCGGTCGCCTGGCTGTCGGTGGTCGGCCCGGGCCGGGACGACGGCGCCCGGGCCGCCCTGGAGTCGGTGCTGGGGCACGGCAACGCCCGCGTGATGGCGCCGGCGTGTGTGCGGATCCCGCTGGAGATGGCGGCTGTCGACGCGGCGGGCATCGTCACTGACGGCCGCCTGCACGTGGCCCTGGGCGACATGCTGCACGTGCTGATCCAGGCGATGGTCGCGGCCCCGCCCCGGCAGCCGTCCTGGCAGGTGAACTCGAGTGTCTATCCGACGGTGACGCGGCGGGGCGCCCGGCCCGGCTCGGTCTACACGGGACCGAGCGGGCAGAGCGCCCCGGAGTGGCTCAGCTGATCTGACGGGCGATGGTGCCGCAGACCTCCGCGCCGACACAGGTGGCCATGCCGTGCAGGACGGTGCGCAGTTCGGCGAGCCGTGCGGCGGGGAGTGTCCCGGCCACGTTCTTCAGCATGTCCGGGTCGGCTCTGCGGTCGAAGTACTCCACGGTGCCGTCGACGTACTCGACGTAGGTGAAGGTCGTGGTCCGGAGCGCGTCGTACGACGGTGGGATGTTCTTGCTGTCGTACTGGAAGTCCGGGTCGGCGGGGTCGGTGGCCGGGTCGTGGTGCTCGATCAGTGTGGTGTTCCGCCAGTCGGCCGGGATCTCTCCGGCGAGCAGCGGCTTGAAGCTGCGCCCGTCGGTCTCCGGCGACGGCGCCGCCCCGGCCAGGTCGGTGAAGGTGGGGCGGAAGTCGATGTTCGCCACCACCTGCTCGACGCTGGCACCGCTCCGGACGCCGGGCCCGGCCACGACCAGCGGCACGTTGACGTCGGTGTCGAAGGCGGTCTGCTTGCCGGAGGGCAGTGCGTACTCGCCCATGTGGTAGCCGTTGTCCGAGGTGAAGATCACCACGGTCTGGTCGGCGATCCCGGCAGTGGTGAGGGTGCTCCGCAGGGTGCCGATCATCCGGTCCACCGACTGCACCGACTGCACCCGCCCGCGGTACTCCTTCTGCATCCGGTCCTTCTGCACCTTCGTCAGCTTCATCCCGGCCGGCAGCCAGGTGGAGTTCTCCGGCACCCTGTCCCAGGCGGCGGTCTTCGGCAGTTTCAGCCCGGGGAAGAGTGCGGCGTCCCGCGGTGCCGGGGTGTACGGCGAGTGCGGCGCGTAGGTGGACACCTCGATGATGAACGGCTGTCCGGTGGCAGCGGTGGTGGTGATGAACTTCGCGGCCTTGGCCGACAGCACGTCGGTCATGTAGTCCTGCGGCTTGTTCCCGTACTTGACGACCGTGCCGTTCTCGTTCAGGTCGTAGTTGAAGTTGCTGTACGCGTTGCCGCCGACGGCCCACTCGTCCCAGCCCGGCGGCACGTACGGCTTCCCGGTCCCCATGGTCAGCTTGGCGAAGTACTCGTTGAGGTACTTGCCCATGAACGCGGTCCGGTATCCGGCCGCCTTCATGTCCGTGGCATACGTCGACTTCTCCTGGCCCCGGCTGTGGAAGAGCCGGAAACCGCCGTCCGAGCCGTGGTTCTTGACGATCCCGGTGTTGTGCGGGAACTGGCCCTTGAAGATCGAGGCGCGGGACGGGCAGCACAGCGAGTCGGTCACCGTGTAGTTGGTGAACGTCGTGCCGTCCTGCTGGAGTCTGCGCACGTTGGGCATGTACTGGACGAGATTCATCGACAGGTCGTCGACCAGGACGAAGACGATGTTCGGCCGGGCCGTGGACTCCGAAGAGGACGGTCCGGCGGGTGGGACCGGCCCGGATCCGACGGGTGACGCCGACGCGGGCTGAGCCGCGGCGGGCGTACCGGAGGGTTCGGCGCTGGCGCTGCAACCAGCCGTGAGCAGCAGCGACGTCACGAGTGCTAGGTACCGGGGGGTGCGTAAGGTCATGGCGAGGCGGCAACTCCATCGGCGGTGAGGGACCACAGGAGGGTAGTCGGCCAGGTTCCATGAAATCTCTGGCAGGTTGCTTACCGCAGATGCAGATGATCATTAAGAAAGTCTGAACGGACGCCCCGTGGGGGCCGGGACGGCGGATAGTGAACGCCTTCCCTGGAGGTGATCCGTACCAGTGGCCAGTTCCGAACCACAGCGGGCGTACGTGGTGATCGTGGTGGCGTCCGCGGACCCGCGCCCACGTCGCCCGTGGCGTCCCACCGCCCGCCGTCCGCACCTGCCGATCCGGCCGCCCCGGTCGCCACGGAGGCGCCCCGTCTGATCACGGACGGGACCACCGGGGGCCGTACCGGCGCGTATTGTCGGGTTTCGGTTCCCGGCGGCCCGGAGGAGCGAAATGCTCGATTTCACCGATCAGAAGTTCATCAACGACCCACACCCGGCGTACGCGGATCTGCGCCGCTCCGGACCGGTCCGCCGGGTGGCCCTGCCCAGTGGCCTGAACGCCTGGCTGGTGACCCGGTACGAGGACGCCCGCCGTGTCCTGGCCGACCCGCGGCTGACCAAGGCGATGCCGGTGACCGGGGTGTCAGCGGGTGGCCAGCCGCCCCTCACCGCGGCGATCTCCCAGCACATGCTCGCCGTCGACCCGCCGGACCACACCCGCCTGCGCCGGCTGGTCTCGGCGGCTTTCACCGTCCGCCGGATCGAGGCGCTGCGCCCGCGGATCGAGGAGATCGCCACCGAGTTGCTGGACGCGGTCGAGGGCCGGGACGAGATCGACCTGATCGACACGTTCGCCTTCCCGCTGCCCATCCAGGTGATCTGCGAGCTGCTCGGGGTGCCGGCCGAGGACCGCGACGACTTCCGCGAGTGGTCCACGGTGATCGTCACCGGGTCACTGGCCGGCGACCGGCTGGCCCCGGCGATGCAGCAGATGATCGCCTACATCGGCAAGCTGATCGCCGATCGCCGGGCACACGGTGGCGACGACCTGCTCGCCGGCCTGATCCAGGTGCGTGACTCGGCGGACCGGCTGACCGAGCAGGAACTGTCCTCAATGGTGTTCCTGCTGCTCATCGCCGGGCACGAGACCACCGTCAACCTGATCGGGAACGGTACCTACCTGCTGC
Source organism: Actinoplanes sp. (assembly GCA_035562875.1). Classification (GTDB taxonomy): domain Bacteria; phylum Actinomycetota; class Actinomycetes; order Mycobacteriales; family Micromonosporaceae; genus Actinoplanes. Next base: position 3,337 of record DATMVU010000659.1, read on the forward strand.
TGGGCGAGCGGGAGCGCTGGGAGCGGCTGGGTGCCGACCGCGGCCTGCTGGACAGCGCGATCGAGGAGTTCCTCCGGTTCGAGGGCCCGGTCGAGACGTCCACCTTCCGGGTCGCCGCCGAGCAGCTGGAGATCGGCGGCGTCACCATCGAGGCGGGTGACCCGGTGATCGCCGTCCTGCTCTCGGCCAACCGCGACGAGGAGCGGTTCCCTGCCGCCGGCGATCTCCAGCTGGACCGTCCGGCGAACCCGCACCTGGCCTTCGGGCACGGCATCCACTACTGCCTGGGCGCCCCGCTGGCCCGGCTGGAGGCGCGGATCGCGTTCACCCACCTGCTCGACCGGTTCCCCGGCCTGCGGCTCGCCGTCGCGCCGGAGGATCTGCGCTGGCGGCCCGGCACCCTGCTGCGCGGCCTGTGGGAGCTGCCGGTCCGGCTCTCCTAGCCGGGGACAACTCGTCCCCGGATGATGACGGCCTTCATCCGGTGGTCCGGCGGGTGCAGGATCGAGTCATGGACAGGGCACAGCTCGCGGACTTCCTCCGCACCCGCCGGGAGTCGACACAGCCGGAGGACGTGGGACTACCCCGCGGCCCCCGGCGGCGGACCGGTGGCCTGCGCCGGGAGGAGGTCGCGGCGCTGGCCGGCATGTCGGCCGACTACTACGGGCGGATCGAGCAGCAGCGTGGTCCCGGGCCGTCCGAGCAGATGCTCGCCGCCCTGGCCCGGGCCCTGCACCTGAGCCTGGCCGAGCGGGACCACCTGTTCCGGCTCGGTGGGCACCCGGCACCGCAGCGGGTGTCCCGCGGCGACCACATCAGTCCCGGCATGATGCGGATCGTCGACCGGCTCGGCGACACTCCGGCCATCGTGCTGTCCCGCTTCGCCGAGACCCTGCTGCAGACCACACCGGCGCTGGCCCTGCTCGGCGACGAGACCCGGTTCACCGGTCTGGCCCGCAGTTCCTGGTACCGCTGGTTCACCGATCCGGCGTCCCGGCTGCTCTATCCGCCGGAGCACCACGAGCGGCAGTCGCGGATCTTCGCGGCCCAGCTGCGCGCGGTGTACGCGGCGGTGCCGGACAGCCGGGCCGGTGAGATCGTCGCCGCCCTGAGCGGTTCCAGTGCCGAGTTCGCGGCGATCTGGGCCGAGCACGAGATCGGCCTGTCCTATCCCGGGTCCAAGACGCTCGTGCATCCCGAGCTGGGGCCGCTCGACCTGTTCTGCCAGACCCTGCACGACCCGGAGCAGTTCCAGACGCTGCTGGTCTTCACCGCGGTGTCCGGTTCACCGAGCTACGAGAAGCTCCAGCTTCTCGCGGCCGTCTAGAAATCCCTCGGAACTCAACGAAAGGCAGCACCATGTCCAAAATCGCCCTGATCACCGGTGGCAACCGCGGACTCGGCCGGGCCACCGCCCTGGCACTGATCGATGCCGGAGTGGAGGTGATCTACACCCACCGCGGCGATCCCGGCGAGAAGATCGAGGCCGTCGACCTGCCGCTCACGGTCGGGGACCTGGGTTCGTACGATCGATTCGAGACCGCCCTCCGTGAGGTCCTCGCCGACCGGTTCGGCCGCACCGATCTCGATTTCTTGATCAACAACGCCGGTGTCGGCCACGCCGGGAAGATCGCCGACACCTCGGTCGAGGCCTTCGACGAGCTGTTCGACGTGCACTTCCGGGGCGTCTTCTTCCTGACTCAGAAGCTGCTGCCGCTGATCGCCGACGGCGGCCGGATCGTGAACCTGTCCACCGGCCTGACCCGGTTCACCGGTGAGGGTGTCTACGGGGCGTACGCCTCGATGAAGGGCGCCGTCGAGGTCTTCACCCGCTACCTGGCCAAGGAGGTCGGCCCGCGGGGCATCACCGCGAACGTGGTGGCGCCCGGACCGACGGCCACCGAGTTCGGCGGCGGCTACCTGCGCGACGACGAGCGGCTGCGGGCGCAGCTCGGCGGGCTGACCGCGATGGGCCGGGTCGGCGAGCCGGCCGAGATCGCCGGGGTGATCGCCGCGCTGGTCGGTGACGGCACCGGCTGGGTCACCGGCCAACGGATCGAGGCGTCCGGCGGCATGCTGCTCTGACCGGGTTCAGACCACCCTTTCAGACCACCCTTTCAGACGACCCTTTCAGACCACCCCTTCAGACCACCCCGAGGTCACGCATCCGGCGGATCTCACTGACCTGTTCGATCGCTGTCTCGTTGGCCCACTCGGCCAGGATCTGCTCGGAGCCCTCCTTGAGGACGGTGCCGACCATGGTCTGGGCGCCCAGATGGTGTTCGGTCATCATCGCGACGAACTGCCTGTCGAACTCGGCGCCGGTGGCTGCCTTGAGTGCGGCCATCTTCGCCTCCGGTTGCATGCCGGGCATCGTCGAGTGGTCATGGCCGGGATCGGTGCCCGGCTGGCCCCGGTCGGCCAGCCAGGCACGCAGGGTACTGATCTCCGGGCCCTGCGCGGCGCTGATTCGTGAGGCGATGTTACGAACCCCGTCGTTCCCGGCCCGATCGGGTGCCAGATCGGCCATTTCGATCGCCTGGAGGTGATGCACGATCATCATTTGGGCGTACGTCACGTCAGCCTTGTTGTATTTGAGCTGATCCGGAGCCTGGACACGGTCCGCGTCGGTGACCGTTGCCGACTCGCCCGGTTTGCCGGGAATCAGGACCCGGACCGCCGATGAGGAGGGGGCGGGTGCACTCACCGTCCCGCTCCCGTCGGAGGCCCGCGCCAGCACGGCGACACCGACCGCACCGCCGATTGCCAGAGTTGCGGCGGTCAATGCCCATGCGCGTCGGTGTTGCATGTATTTCCTTTCCGGCAGGCGGCACCCACAAATGGTCTGACACGGCTATCGTAACGATCGACATCGCTGTCACCGGGGGTGTGAGCGACACGACTCGCCGTGTTCCCGGTGTTCCGCAGCCGGAAGGAGCTTCATGAGGCAGTCTTCCCCACGAGGGCGATTCACGCGTCTGGCCAGTCTGGGGGCGGTGGCAGCCCTGATCGGTCTGGGCTTCACCGCACCGGCCCAGGCCGCCGCGGTGATCCCGGGCGTCGACGAGATCGTCAGCAGCCCGAACCTCAAGCAGATCGCCAACATCCCGAAGACCGGAGCGTTCACTCCGGAGAACGCACTCAACAGTGATCTGGCCTTCCAGGGCCGGTACGCATACGCGGGCAACTACAACGGGTTCACCGTCTACGACGTCAAGAACCCGCGGAGCCCGGTGGCGATCACCCAGCTCGTCTGCCCCGGCGGGCAGAACGACATCTCGATCTACGGCAATCTGCTCTTCACCGCCACCGACTCGGTGCGCAGTGACGACTCGTGCAACAGCGTGGGCGTGCCGAACAGCGAACCGGAGACCACTCCGCGCTGGGAGGGCATCCGGATCTGGGACATCAGCGACCCGCGCAACCCGCAGTACGTCAAGTCGGTGCACACCACCTGTGGTTCGCACACCCTGACGCTGGTGCCCGGCAAGGGCAAGGAGAAGAAGAAGGCGCTGTACGTCTACGTCTCGTCGTACAACACCTCCGGGGTCAGCCTGCCGAACTGTGCCCTGCCGCACGACAAGATCTCGATCGTCAAGGTGCCGCTGAAGAAGCCGGCCGATGCCGCGGTCGTGGCCACGCCGGTGCTCTTCCCGGACGGTGGTTTCCCCGGCGACTCGAACAGCACCGCCACCTCCGGGTGCCACGACATCACGTCGTACCCGGAGAAGGACCTCGCGGCCGGCGCCTGCATGGGTGACGGTGTGCTCTTCGACATCTCGAACCCGGTGAACCCGAAGGTCGTCACCACGGTCCGGGACGCGGAGAACTTCGCGTTCTGGCACTCGGCCACCTTCAACAACGACGCCACCAAGATCGTCTTCACCGACGAGCTGGGCGGCGGCGGCGCCGCGACCTGTAACCCGACCGTCGGGCCGGAGAAGGGCGCCGATGCGGTCTACGCCATCAAGGGCAAGGGTAAGAAGGCCAAGCTCGTCTTCCAGAGCTACTTCAAGATCCCGCGCGAGAACGCCAGCACCGAGAACTGCGTGGCCCACAACGGCTCGCTGATCCCGGTTCCGGGCAAGGACATCATGGTCCAGGCGTGGTACCAGGGCGGCATCTCGGTCTGGGACTTCACCGACGCCAAGAAGCCGAAGGAGATCGCCTACTGGGAGCGCGGCCCGCTCAGCCTCGAGCGTGCGGCGACCGGTGGGTCCTGGTCGGCGTACTGGTACAACGGCTACATCTACTCCAACGACATCCAGAAGGGTCTGGACGTCCTGAAGCTGGACGACCGCCGGACGGCCAAGGCGGAGAAGCAGCGCACGTGGCAGTTCAACGCGCAGACGCAGGACAACTTCAACCGCTGGTGACCTGAAGACCGCTGGTGACCTGAACACCGTTGGTGATCTGAACCGCCGGGGCCGTCACGACGGCCCCGGCGGGTCCCGGCGCCAGGCACTCAGCGCCCACCACCAGCGCACCGTCTCCAGCACCGTGAGCCGGTCCCCGAAATCGGTCAGCTCCCGCAGCCGGCGCAACCGGTACCGAACCGTGTTCGGATGCAGATGCAGCGCTCCCGCTGTCAGGTCGAGCCGCTGCCCGTGATCGAGATACGACAGTGCGGTCCCGGCCAGCTCCCGGTGGAAGTCGTCGGCCGGGTCCAGAGCCGCGAGCAGCCCGTCCCGCAGGAATCCGGCGAGCATCGGCTGTGCCGCCAGCGCCGACTCCCCGGCCAGCTCGGACACGTCACACCACCCGGTCAGACCCCGTTCCCGGGCGGCTCGCAGGGCGGTCCGCGCCAGCTGGTGCGCTTCCACCACCTTCTCCAGCGGTACGGGTGGCGTGGTCACGATGACGGCCGGACCGGTGTCCGCTGTTCCCGGCAGCCGCGGTGTGAGCCCGCAGATCCGGCCCCGCACCGGGGCGAGCACACCACCGCACCGGGTGAACGCCCGCTCCAGTTCCCGCACCCGGTGCGGATCGGTCGCGTCCGACACCGCGCAGTGGTAGCGGCCGGTGGGGGAGAGCCCGAACCGGGCCGGGTCGGCGCCGTCGCTCTCCTCGCCCAGGAGCAGGTGCCGCAGCAGCCGGATCCGGGCGGCCCGCCGATTCCCGTCGAGTTGCCGTTCCACGGCGCGGTACCCGTCCAGCACGTGCCGTTCCAGGGTGCTGCCGTACCGGTTCAGCCGGAGCAGCGCCTGCAGCAGCACGTCGTCGGGCAGCCCGGCGTCCCGGCCGCGGGCGATCGCGATCTCCAGGATCCGGCTGCGGCCGGCGTGCAGCCCGGAGATCAGGGCCGCCATCGGCACACCCAGCGCGGCACCCTCGGCCCCGAACCGGCCCGCGTCGGTGAAGTCGCCCTCTTCCGGATCGCCGGTTCGCAGGAAGGTGAGGCAGCCGGCCCGGATCAGCGCGGACACGTAGCGTCGGCTCTCCGCCCGGGGCAGCCGGGCCGCCTCCGGTGACTGGGCCCGGGCCGCCGCGACCACGTCGTCGACCAGCCGGTCGTCGCCGGCCAGGTCGTGCACGAGCGTGACGAGCGGGTCGGCCATCAGCATGAGCCTCATCACCTTGTTCCCGTCGGGTTACCGAAAAGTAACAGGCGAATCAATCGATGGGAATCAGTCAGTTCGGCGCCGGCTGCGCCTTGCGTTCCCGCTTGCGCCGGTACATCTCGGCATCCGCCTCCCGCAGCAACCCGTCACCGTCGGCCGCCGCACCCTCGGACACCCCCACGCTGGCCCCCACCCGGAACACCTCGCCACCGATCGGCATCGGCTCGGACACCACGGCGGCGACCCGCTCGGCCAGCCGCGCCGCGGCCGGGGCGCCGGTGCCCGGCAGCAGCACCGCGAACTCGTCCCCACCCAGCCGGGCGGCCAGCTCCCCGGCGCCGAGCAAGCCGGTCAGCCGCCGGGCCACCTCCTGCAGGACCAGGTCGCCGGTGTGGTGACCGTGCACGTCGTTGATCTCCTTGAAGCCGTCCAGGTCGATCAGCAACAGGCTGAGCCGATCCGGTGACGCCTCCATCCGCCGGTGCAGCAGGACCCGGTTGGCCAGCCCGGTCAGCGAGTCGTGGGTGGCCTGCCGGCTCAGTTCATCGTGCAGAGCCCGCGCCTCGGTGGCGTCCCGGGCGTTCAGCACGATGCCGCCCACGTTGGGGTTGTGTGCCAGATCGGTGCCGACCAGATCCAGCCACCGGTACGAGTCGTCCCGATGCCGCCACCGCACCTGCATGGTGATCCCGGCCCCGGGGCTCGCGAAGATCCGCTGGGCCTGCTCGGCGTGCCAGTCCCGGTCGTCCGGATGGGTCCGATCGTGCAGCGACGTCCCGACCAGGTCCCCGGCCGGCACACCCAGCACCCGGAGTGTGGCCGGTGACGCGTAGGTGATCATCGCCTGGTGGTCGATCACCAGGGTGATGTCAGTGGTGTTCTGCACCAGCGCCCGGAACCGCTCGGCCTGTCCGTCGAGTTCGGTGAGCAGCCGCTCGTTGTCCCGCAGCGCCGCGATCTGCCGGCCGAGCACCAGCGCGGTGATGATGACGGCGCCGATCGCCACCCCCCACACCCGCGGGTCCACCCGGCCGTCCCGCAGCGAGACGACGAGCAGGATCTGGGTGGCCACCACCGCCAGGTAGGGCAACCGGCTCGACTGCCCGGACCGGACGCCGGGCCGCTGTTCGGCCAGCCGCCACACCTGCAGTTGCTGGAACCGGAACGCCGCGGTGGCCAGCACACACGGCACCAGCTGCACGACGAGCGTGCCGCCGGGCCCCGGGTCGCCGATCAGCCCGACCATCACCGGCGCGGCGAACGCGGTGCCGGACACGCCCAGCGCCGCGGTGATCCCGGCTGCCCTGGTGAACGGCGCGGTCCCGCTGAGAATCAGCTTGAGCAGCCCGAACGTGATCAGCAGCATCACCACGGCGGTGGCCGCCGCGGCCCACCGGTCGGTGGCCTGCCGGTCGCTCAGGTCGGTGGCCAGGATGAAGTACCAGAGGAAGACCGCGACACCGGTGAGCACCGTCGTCGCGTCGAACCAGAGCCGCAGCCGCTGCCGCCCGGCGCCGCCGAGCGGGTGCCACAGCATCGCGCCGACCACCGCCGCCATCCCGCCGACCACCAGCGTGGTCTGCACGCCGCTGATGGTCGTCATCGCAGGATTCGCCAGAAGCAGCAAGGTCTGATAGCCGTCACCGATCGCACAACCGGCGCAGGCGATCACCGCGGCCCACCAGATCCGGCGTCCCGCGGGGGTCATGACCGGGTTCGTGGCGATCCGCCACACGATGTAGGTGTTCGCCACATCGAGCCCGGTCTGCAACCCCCAGGAGAGGGCCCGCTGCTCGCCGTGCCGGAGGAACCAGGGCACCAGGAGGACACCGAAGAGCACGAGACCCAGCAGGGCCGGGTCGGTGAACCCGGATCGCTTCGGCATTTCCGCTCCCGTCGGCGAACGCTCCGGATGGCTTCCGGCTCATCGGCCGTAGGAGGCCTGATGTGAGTGATCCGGATCGGTCAGGCGAACCTTAAATGAGGATGAACGGGAGGAAATACTCGTTCCCGGCTCGGAGCGTGCCGAGGGGGACGGTTCGGCATAGTGTGACCGGAGGCCGGGCTACGGCGCGGCTGAACCGGAATTTCGGCGCAGAGCGGTAGGTTGCGGACATGGTGATGGTCGGGCGCACGGTGCTCCGATCCCTGCCTGTCCTGTTCGCGCTGTTCCTGGCGCTCTTCTCGGCACCCGGTGGATCGTCCGGCCCCGCCGTCCCCAGCACGCACGCCGCGTCCGGCGGCTTCACCGCACCCGCCGCTTTTGTGGACGTCAGTGGTCCCGAAGCGGAACCTGCCGGTGTTGCCGGCGACCGGGCCGAGCTCGGTGGGCGTACCGCCGCCGCGTCGCCCGCCATCGCCACCACCGACGCCGCCGCTCACCGGCCCACCGTGACCCGGGCTCGTGCCGCGCTTGCCGCACCCGCGCTGACCAGCCAGTCCGTCGCCGGCGTCGCGGGCTCCCGGGCGCCTCCCGCCACCGTCTGAGCCGCCGACCGCGCCGATCAGGCCGGTCCTTCAGCGATCTCCCGGCACCTTCCCCATCCGGTGCGCGCCTCGCCCTTCCGGGCACCCGTCGTCTTTGCCGTTGCCTTCCAGGACCGGTCGCCTCGTCGGCCCGCTGCCTGTCCGGCACCCCGTTTTCGTCCTACGTGACCCCGAGGAACGGATCCCGCCATGAACATCGTCGCCGAGATGCTGTTGACCGAGCCCGCCCCGGCCGCCATCTGGATCACCCTGATGCTGCTCACCATGCCCGCGCTGGTGGTGCTGGCCAACCCGGACGGGGCCCGCAACCCCCGGGTCGCCCTGCTCGACACGGTGAACTTCGTGCGCCGTTATCCCGCACGGCAGCGGGCGCGGTCCGCCCGGCGAGCGGCGGAGGCGGCGCAGGCGGTGCGGTACGCCCAGGAGGTCCGGGTCGCGGCGCGACGGGCGGGCGAGGCCGCCGACCGCTGGCAGGAGCATTGGGAGGCAGCTTCCGAGCGGGTCGATGCGGCGTGGGCGGCCCGGCTGGAGGCGGACGAGCGCTGGGCTCGCTGCCGGGCGACGGCGGCCTTCGGCACGCCCTCGACACCCCAGAACCCTGCTGAGTACGCCGACCGCGAACGCTTCCTGCACAACGCAGTCCGGTCGGCGGTGTCCCGTGGCGAGCTTCCGGCAACCGCAGTGGACGAGGCGCTGGCCGGCCTGGCAGGTTGGGACGCCACGCTGCACCCGGTCGAGCAGGAGATGGTCCTGAACCGAGCGCGCGCCACCCACCTGGCCGGGCAGCACGAGGCCGCGCTGACCGCCGAACGGTCCGCCTGGCACGACGTACAACTCGCCCGCCGAACCCGCGACAGCCTGCACCGAGAGGCAGCCCTGGCCGAGTCCCTGCTGCCACCCACCGCCATCTCCACCCTGGCCGCCCCGGTCCTGGCCCCCGCCCTCTGACCAGCCCCGCCCACCCCGCCTTCGCCCCGTCCGAACCTCGCCCGTCCATCTCGCCGCTGCCATAGCTCGACCTTGCCCCGGTCGGGTCTCGCCCGGCCGTCCCGCCTCTGCTGCCGTTTGATCCCGCCCCGGTCGGACTTCGCCGTATCCATCCCGCCTTGCCGCCGTTCGGCTTTGCCTCGTCCGGCCTCGCATCGGTCGGACCTCGCCCGCCCAAGCCCGCCCAAGGCCGCAGCTCGCCCTTATCGCATAGTCGCTCGTCGTCGCCCAGGCGCCGTTGTGCGGCCATGCCCGGCCCGCGTTCCGACGGCCGTCAGCCGCCTCGGCTGTAACGCCGGGATGTTCGATCCCTGATCCGAGTGTCATCCCGGTGTGCGGTTACCAGGCCGCCGCTTCCTGGCCGGGTGACCCTGCGTTTCCGGTTTGCATTCACGATTGGTAGCCGCACGATGTCATCAGGTGAGCGTCGTGGCTGATGTTCATCACCGACCCAGCCTGTCGGCTGTCCTGCTCCGCCCTGTCGGCTGCCCTGTTCCGCCTGCCGGCTGTTCTGCTCCGCCTGCCTGCAGGCGGTCAGTCCTGCGGCAGGCTGTCGGCTCGCCCGCCCGCGGGTGGGTGGTTCCCCGGCCGGCCGTCTGCCGGTGCGGCCGCGTTGCGCCGTGTAGTGGGCGCTCCGGGCAAGGGCCGGGCATTCAGCGATGCGTGAATCTAAATGTGTGAGTTGAATACGTGAGAAGCGTTCTCGAATATAGATGGCCCGGCCGCTCAGGCGACCGGGCCACACCTGTTCCGGGGTAATCACATGTCAAACGACCCCGGTTCCGCAAGATGCACATCGTGAAAGTCAAAGGACTTCCGGCCGGGTGCACCTATAGGTAGGCTCTTACGTAGTGGTGATGTCGAATTCGCCGTCCTTGGCGGAGTCCACAAAGGCGGTCCACTCCGCCTGGGTGAACATGAGGGCCGGACCTGTTCGGTCCTTGCTGTCACGGACGGCAATTCCCTGTTCGAGGAACGCTACCTCGACGCAGTTATTGCCGCCGCTGCCGTTGCTACGGCTGCCCTTCTTCCAGACGGCACCGTCGATCTGGTGCGCGAGCAACTCAAGCACCTCCCTTTCTGAGACTTTCTCGGGGAGTGCTAAGCGACGAGCAGGCTCTCGATCATCTTGATGGTCGTGCGGTGGTCGAGCGCCTTCGCGCTCAATCGCTCGAACTCCTGTCGATACCAGTCAACCATGTCTGGCTGTTCCTCGTACAAGTCTCCCGCAAGGCCTTCCATATAAACAACATCCATATGGGTGGTCTCCCGGAACTCCAGAAGAGTGACAGGGCCTCCGAGGAACAAATGTTCACCCACGGTGAGTGGGAGAATACGCAGAAAGACATTCGGTAGCTTGGATACCTCGATCAGGTGCCGCAGCTGCTCGGCCATCACGTCGTCGCCGCCGATCACCCGGCGCACCACCGACTCGTCGATGAACCCGGAGAACTCCAGCGGGCGCTCACTGCGCAGCCGGCCCTGACGGGTCATGCGGAGCGCGATGCGTCTGTCGAGGTGTTCCTCGGGGTCGAGCGGCCGTCCGCTTTTCATCAGTGACCGCATGTAGGCGGGTGTCTGCAGCAGGCCGGGCACGATCACCGGCTCCCAGGCGCGCACCGCAGACGCGGCGGCCTCCAGTCCGACGAAGTTGCCGGGGCGCATGATGTCCCGGTAGTCGGTCCACCAGGTCCGCTCCCGGGACATCCGGGCCAGCTCGACGAGCGCCTCGCGATAGCTCTGATCGCGCACGTTGTAGAGCGTGAGCAGGTCACGGACGTCGCGCGGCGTGACCGCGACCCGCGCGGTCTCGATCCGGGTGACCTTGGCGGAGTGCCACTCGAAATGGCGCGACACGTCCTGTTGCGTCAGGCTGGCGGCTTCCCGGCAGCGTTTGAGCTCCGCCCCCAGCCGGCGGCGGCGCAGCGTCGGACCCTCGATATCGGACACCTGGACTCCCATCGGTCCTGATGAAGTCGATATTACGGCCGCTGCCTCATGATCGATGATTTCATTCATGATCGCCATTTCCGATGATCAATATCGAGCTTCACTCGGCAGCGGGGCCTGAATAAGAAGTCTAGTACTTCTTGTATTGACCTTGGTGTTGGGTACATGATGCTGCGGACATTGAGTTCTGTCTTGTTTCCTACTTTGGCGAAATGATCAATGGGACTTGCGTCTAAGGGGCGTGACGCAGTGTTGGCTGACCAGTATTACCTGATCGCACACGAAGACCGCACCGGGCGGTCCCGGTTGCACCCTCGTGCGACCGGCCTGGGGCTGGCTGCCGCATTATTGGCGGAGTTGGTCCTCGAAGGCCGTCTCGGAATCAACGACGGGGACCTGCTCGTGCTGGACCAGCGTCCACCTCGGGATGCACTCGACCATGACATCCTCGACCTCCTCAACGCGCAGTCCCAGCACCGGGACATGCGGACCTGGCTGGCCTTCCTCTCCCAGGACGCCGGACTCCGGGTGGCCGAACGGCTGCTGCGTGTCGGTGGTGTCGAGATGGTGACCAAGCGCCGGATGCTGGGCAGCACCCAGGTCCTCTACATGCCGAACACCGCCCGGCAGCGCAACGCCGCAGCCTGGGCCTCGACCCGGGTGGCGAACATGCTGGTCCGGGGGATGGAACTCAACCTGCCGGACCGGATGCTCGTCGGCATCGTGGTGGCGACCGGACTGACCCGGCACGTCATGTACGGCTTCGAGAACTACCCGCAGATCTACCACGCGCTGCCGAGCATGATCGCTTCACTGCCCAGTGACCTCCGCGAGATCGTGGAGTGCACCGAGTCCTCGGTGGGCTCCGCTCTCACGGTCGGCCGGCGGTGAGCCCGGCCGGCCGCCATCAGCGCCGACGTGACAACGTCGACAACTGGGCCGAACACGTGTTGATGGAACGGCGCCGCCGGGAGGCCGCACCCGACCTCATCTCGCGGGCCCTGGCCAGCAACCGGCTCGGGGTACCGTCGGTGGTCTTCTTCGGCGTCGCCGGCGCGGCCCCGCTGACAGTGGTCATCGGTGGGATCTCGACGGTCTACGCGGTGATCGGCCAGACGGCCGCCCCGATCGTCTACCTGGTGGTGGCCGCCATCCTGTCGATCTTCACGGTCGGCTTCGTGGCGATGAGCCGGCACATCGTCAACTCGGGCGCCTTCTACTCGTACATCAGTCATGGTTTCAACCGGGAGCTCGGGGTCGCGGCCGCGTTCGTGGCACTGCCCGCCTACGCGATGATGCAGATCGGCCTCTTCGGGCTCTTCGGTGTGGTCGCGGCGGGTGTCCTCGAGGCGTTCGGGCTGGTCACGTCCTGGGTGGTCTGCGCCCTGGTCGCCTGGGCACTGGTCTCGGTGCTCGGCATCCTCTGGGTCGACCTCAGCGGCAAAGTCCTCGGTGTACTGCTCGCGGCCGAGATCGCCGTGGTGCTGGTCTACGACTTCATCATGGTGGCGAACCCGGCCGGCGGCACGATCACCTTCGACACGCTCAGCCCGGCCCAGCTGCTCACTCCGGAAGTCGCCGCCATGATGGTGCTCGCCATCGCCGGCTTCGTCGGGTTCGAGGCGACTGTGGTGCTCTCCGAGGAGGCGAAGGACCCGAAGCGGACCGTCGCCCGGGCCACCCACTTCTCGGTCATCGTGGCCGGGCTGCTGCTGGGTGCCTCGGCCTGGGCGATGTCGGTCGCCACCGGACCGGACCGGATCGTGGCGGTCGCCGCCGAGGAGAAGACCGACCTGGTCTTCACCCTGATCACGCCGCACGTGCCGGAGATCCTGGTCAGTGTCGGCTACCTGCTCTTCATGACCAGCATCTTCGCCGCGCTGCTGGCCTTCCACGCCGCGGTCTCCCGCTACCAGTTCGCGCTGGGCCGGGAGGGTGTGCTGCCGAGCATCTGGGGTTACACCCATCCCCGGACGGGGGCGCCGGTGGTCGGCTCGATCGCGCAGAGTGTCCTGGCGCTCGCGGTGATCGTCTTCTACTCGTTCCTCGACGCCGACCCGCTGGTGTACCTGTTCGCCTGGCTGACCACGATCGGCGGCCTGGGCGTACTGATCCTGATGTGGAGCGCGTCGGCGGCGGTTGTCGCGTTCTTCCTGCGTAATCCCGGCAGAGAGAACGTCTGGCGTGCCATGATCGCGCCGATCCTCGCGTTCTTCCTGCTCAGCATCGTGCTGGATGCCACCGTCATCGGGCTGGGCGACATCCTCCAGGTGCCCGAGGGCTCAGCGTTCCGATGGATCTTCCCGGTCGCCTACGCGGTCTGCGCGGTACTCGGGATCCTCTGGGCGATGATCATGCGGCGGGTGTGGCCGACCGCCTACGCCATGATCGGCCGCGGTGGTGGCGGCGGCCGGGCGGTTCTCGACATTCCGGACCTCGGCAAGCCGCATTCGCACTCGGCCCTCGGCGGCAAATCCGTGCATCCGATCAGGCCCATCGATCAGGTAGGGAAACGCTGATGACCCACGCCATTCAGGAACTCGTGGTCCGGCACGTTTCGCCGCTGGACACCGCGGAGATCACCGAGCTGGTGGCCGACGCCATGTGGGACGGTCCGGTGGCCCGCTGGCTGCTTCCGGACCCGATGGCCCGGCGGCGCAACTCGCCCCGGTACTTCGAGATCTTCGTCGAGTACGCCGTCCAGTACGGCGAGGTCTACGGCATGACCGACGAGACCGGGCGGATGGACGGTGTCGCCCTGTGGTTCCCGCTCACCTCGATGATCCCGCCGCCGGCCGACTACGACCGCCGAGTCAAGGAGGCCGCCGAGGAAGCGGCCGACCGGGTGCACCGGCTCGACGCCGCACTCGAAGCCGAACACCCGCTCGATCCACACCACTACCTGGCGTTCCTGGCCGTCCGGCCGAGCCGGCAGAACCGGGGCGTCGGGGGCGCCCTGCTCGACCGGCATCACGCCCGGCTCGATCGCGCCGGGATCCCCGCCTATCTGGAGGCGAACGATCCCCGCAACCGCGACCTCTACCTACGACACGGATACCGGGTCCGGTCCGTGATCGAACTCCCCGACGGGCCGCCGCTCTGGACGATGTGGAGGGAGCCGATGGCCTGAACCCCACCCGTCACGCGGCAGCCGGGAACTCGTAGGCCCAGAACTGCTCCTCATCCATCCGTTCGGCACGCATCGTGCCGCCGGCGAACCGGTTGAGGATGCGCTCGGTGGCCCGCCCCATGTTCCGTTTGACGTCGTTGAACCGGCAGAAGTCGAGGGCGATGATGCCGTTCTTGGCAGAGGCCGTGTTGTACATGGCCTCCATCAACTCCAGGAGCGCCCGGGAGGAACGAGACGCCCGGTCGACCGCGACGAATCCGGCGTACCAGATCCGGTGTTGCTGGTACAGCTCCGGCCACTTCCGGGCGAAGTACTCCGGTGAGATCAGTGGGACGGCGTAGAGGTCGTTGCTGAACGTGGAGAGCCCGACCAGGGTGCCCTCCTCGTCGATGCAGACGTACTTCTCGACTCGCCGGTCCGCCATGACCTCATCGAACTCCGACTGGTACATCAGGTGCCGCTGGACTGCCAGGGAGCGCATCTCGCCGAGCGCCCGCTCGTAGAGTTCCCAGGCCGC
>DATMVU010000660.1:0-9312 GCA_035562875.1 Actinoplanes sp.
GGGGCCGGTGCCGGTTCCCTGGAAACCGAACTGTGTGGTGCCACCGGCCGCGACGCTGCCGTTGTAGTTCACGTTCGTGAAGCTCACCGCCCCGCTCGTGCCGCTACCGGTCGTGCTCCACGAGTTGGTGACGGCCGAGCCGGACGGCAGGGTGGTGCCGACGGTCCAGCCGTTGATCGCCGATGCGCCGGCGGTGACGGTGACGGTGGCGACGTAGCCGCCGTTCCACGAGTTCAGCGAGATCGAGGCGGTGCAGCCACCCGGAACCGGCGAGGTCGACGGCGACGGCGACGTCGAGGGGGACGAGGACGGCGACGGTGACGGCGAGCCGGTGGTCGTGTCCAGGCCGAAGAAGCTGATCACCATCTTGGCCTGGCCGGACATCGGCAGCGAGTGACCGACCCCGGCGAGGCTGATCGCCTGGACCGGCGGCTGCTCGGAGGTGTTGCCGTACCAGGTGCGGGTCCAGCCGGGCTGCGGCGTGTCGGTCTTGACCGGGGTCTGGCTGACGCCGAGCACGTTGGTCCACTGCTTGATCTCTTCGCCGAAGTTGTTGTAGTGCAGTGTGGTGTCGTTGGTCCCGTGCCACAACTGCATGCGCGGACGGGCGCCGGAGTAGCCGGGGTAGGAGTTGCGCACCGCGTCACCCCACTGGGCGGGCGTCTTGCTGACCTGCCCGTTTGCGCACGCGCTGTTCCATCCCGCCTGCTGAGCGGGGTCGGCGGGATTGCCCGCGCTCGCCTGGAAACAGGTGTCCGGCACACCCATGAACGCGGCCCCGCCGGCGAACACGTCCGGATAGTTGGCAAGCAGCACATTGGTCATCATCGCCCCGGACGAGGCGCCGGTGACGAAGGTCCGCGCGGTGTCGGTGGCGTACCGCTGCTGCACGTACCTCACCATCGAGGTGATGCCGACCGGGTCGCTGTTGCCGTTACGGTTCAGCGCGCCCGCCGACGAGACATCCCAGCAGTTGCCGGTACGCACGGTCGACGGGTAGATGACGATGAAACCGTACTGGTCGGCCAGCGACTTGAACTCGGTGCCGGAGTGGAACGCCGGGCCGGATCCGGTGCAGTAGTGCACTGCCACCAGCACCGCCGGTCTGGTGGGCAACCGGTCGGGGACGTACAGGTGCATCCGGATACCGGTGGGGTTGGTGCCGAACCCGGTGACCTCGGTCAACGCCGCCGCGGCGGCCGGTGACGCCGGGAGGAGCGTGGTGGTGGCCACCAGGCCGGCCAGAACCGCGGCGGCCGAGGCCAGTACCGCGCGCCAGTGTCTTCTCAAGGTCGGATCCTTTCGGGATGCGGCCGTGGCGGCGGCCCGCGATCGCACCGGGGTGACGGCTGGGAACCGCGTTCACGATGCCGCTTCGACCGCGGGGCCAGGCATGCCGTGCAGTCCCGGAGGACGGGGGAGTGGGCCGGTCGTCAACGACCTGGGGAACAGGCTGATCCGGAACGAGCGAAACATTACCGGCGTGTATCGGCAACTACAACGATACGTATTGGCTGTTCATGACACTTTAGACGTGAATATCGATCGGCCAAACGTATTTAGCTGCGTAAATGCATTCTGGTGCCGGCTGGTCGTCTCCCGGAACTTTCGGAATGTCGTCTCGCAAGTATTGCCGCGCCACGGCCCGGGCTGAGATCACGTCGGCCGGACCGGCTTGTGGTCAGACATCGCATTCAGCGATGGTCAGGGCGTAGATCGCGCTCTTGCCGTGCCCGTCGTCGTGCTGAGGACAGCGAGACTCTCGGCCCGTTCCTGCAAAGTCCTCCGCACCTGCAGAAACAAGGGTTGAACACGCTGAGCGCCCTACTCGACGGCTCCGGTGGCACCATCACGCTGAATCCGCGCACCACCCGGGTCCTGGCACGCCGCGAGCACCACCGGTGAGGAGCCGATGGCGAGAGCGGCCGTCACACGATCATGGAGGGTAGCGGCCAGCGGCACAGCCGGTACGGGAGCCACACGAGGGTGTCGGCGATCTTGGTGACCAGGCCCTCGGCGGCGAAGTCCCGGGCGATGTCGAGATCCACCGCGTCCATCGGTGCGCCGTCCCGGGTGGCGTCCAGGACCGCGAGGTAGGCCGGATCGTCGATGGTGAGCAGGTTCAGCTTGCCGGTCCGGCGATCCCGGACCTGGACGAAACCGGGACCGTTGCGGTACGTGCACTTGTCGATGTAGAAGTTGCGCCGCCATTCGGCCAGGTGCTCAGCGGCCTCGCCGGGCGCCGCCGTCCGCAGTCCGGCCGGCGGATACAGGTGTGAGTAGATCCGCCAGTCCGCGCCGTCGCCGGGCAGCGTGAGCTGCCAGTCGACGGAGATGCCACGGCTGGTGGCGTCCCGCACCAGCAGCAGCCCGGCCAGTGTCGCCGGGCCGAGATCGGCCAGGTTCACGGTGGACGGCAGCGTCACGTGGCGTACTCCGGCACGGAACCATGCCGCGGCCGCCTCGCCGGGCGGTTCGGTGAGATCGACGGTGCCCAGCGTCATCCGCGCCCCGCCGACGGGATCGGCGTCGCGGGCCAGGTGCACGGTGAGCGGGGCGGCGTGGTGCACGGTCATGGTGTCGGGCTCCTTCAGGCGGCGGTCAGCGCGTCGGCCCGGTCGGCCGGTTCGGTCGGCTCGCTGTCGTTGCGTTCCGGGTGCAGGTGGTCGATGCGCAGCAGATGCTGGTTCATCGCGACCGGCGCCACCTGCACGAACTGGCTGCCGTCGGTGAAGACGATGCCGAGCCGGCGCCACTGGTCCAGCAGTGCGCCGACCGCTTCCGGGGTGATGTCGAGCCGCCGGGCGGCCGCGGCGGGGCTGTGCGGTTGGTCGAGCAGCCGGAACAGTGCCAGCTCCGGCGGCGTGGTCAGCCGGTGGACCCGCCAGTCGAAGTGCCGGCGACTGCTGATCAGCACGATCTCGTCACCCAGGTCGTGGTGGGTGAGACGGCTGCGGGCGTACTCGTACTGCCACTGTTCGACCGCCTCGGTCAGCAGCGTCTCGGTACGCCCGCCGATGCCCTGCGGTGTCACGTCGAAGATGTACGCCAGGTCCATCAGTTCCGTCTCGGGCAGGTCGTAGTTCATCCGGTACTGCGCGGCCGGGCGCGGATCGGCGAAACCCAGTTCGGGACGGTTGAAGTACGGGCTGAACCGTTCCACGGCGATCCGGGAGGCGCCGTCGGCCGGAGCGAGGTGGTGCAGCGCCGGGAACTGGGCGATCACGCTGAGATAGTCGTCGTCGCTCTCTCCGGGGAAGCCGTAGAGGTAGTTCCATGCCACGGTGATGCCGCTGGTCTCGGCGTCGCGCAGCATCCGTACGTTGAGACATCCGGTCACGCCCTTGTCCATGATCTTCAGGACCCGGCCGTTGAGGCTCTCGATGCCCGGTTGCACGCTGACCAGTCCCGCGTCGGCGAGGGCCTGGACCTGGGCGCCGCGCATGTTGGACTTGATCTCGTACTGCAGCCGCAGGTCGTAGTCGGACTCCGCCAGCCGTGGCAGCAGCGACTGTACGTACCCCATGTCCATGATGTTGTCGACGACGAACATGTCGAGCACCTGATGCCGTTCGGCCAGCGCGATGATCTCGTCGTGGAACCGGCCGGCCTCCTTGCTGCGGAACTGCATGAACGAGCCGTTGAGCCCGCAGAAGGTGCAGTGGTGCTTCTCGCCCCACCAGCAGCCGCGGGCGCCCTCGACCACCAGCTTGGGCTCCACCCAGCTCTGCGCCCGTGACGACGCCAGCCGCTCGAAGTAGCCCGCGTAGTCCGGCGCGACGATGTCGGCCGGTGGCAGCGGACGGCTGCTCATCGGGTTGGCCACCGACCGTCCGGTGGCGTCGCGCCAGCACAGCCCCTCGACGGCGGCGAACGGGCCGGCTTCGGTCGCCGGTCGCTGGGCGAGCGCGGACAGCAACTGCGGGAAGGCGGCTTCGCCCTCACCGCGTACCACAAAATCGACCGCCGGGAAGTTGCGGTGCATCGCCGCGCCCTGGGCGCCGTCGCAGTTGGCACCGCCGAAGACGGTGGCGATCGACGGGTCCAGCCGTTTGACGTGCAGGGCGGCGGCCAGAGCGGCGGTGTTCTGCTGGAAGGTGGAGGTGAAGCCCACCACGTCCGGGCGGGCGGCGACGATGCGTTCGGCCAGCTCGCCGATGAAGGCCGGGGCCAGCCGGTGCAGGCCGACGGTCAGATCCCGTTCGTGGTCGGACATCTGGTCGCTGACCTTCTCGGTGAACTCGGCGACCCGCCACTCCGGATCGTCGTACAGCGCGGCGGAGAACACCCAGTCGCCGCAGCCGGCGAAGTAGGTGAACAGCGAGTAGTAGTGGTAGTCGTTGACCGAGAACTCGGTGCGGTCCACCACCCAGTCGACGAAGTCGAGGTTGGCGTGGATCACCTCCACCTCGGCGTCCGGGAAGTGCCGGCGGGCGCTCGTGGTGAGGATCCCGAGCGCCAGGGACGGGACGTCGATCGACGCCCACGGCATGTTGACCAGCACGATCCGCACGTCATCCTCCTGCTGTGCCGGCCGTCGGTCGGCCGGATCGGTGCGACCAGGGTGGGCGACGGCGTGCGGGGCGGGAGATCCCGGTCCCGCACGCCGTGTCCTGACTAGAACTTCACGGTGACGCTGATGGTGACCGACGGCTTCGACCGGAGCTGCTCCCGGTTACCGCTGATCGGGTCGTTCTCGACGACGCTCTTGCGCATGCTGTTCCTCCTCCCCGGTTCTCGCAGGGCCAGGCCGGCCGGGATCAGCCCGACGGTCGCGCCAAGGCCAGCGCGATCGGCGTGCCCTCGTCCCGGACACCATCGAAGTGCCGCTGCATGAACGGCAGCACCGCCTGCATGAGGGCGACGTGGTTGCGGGCGTCGATGTCCTCGTGCCCGGCGTGCAGACGCAACAGCCGGTTCGGGACACTGCGCCGCGTCAGCAGCGCCGCGTACTGTTCGACGGGCTCCGGCGGGCATCGCACGTCGTCGGTGGCGACGGCGAGGAACACCGGGGCCCGCACCTGGTCGACGTAGGTGACCGGGGATGCCCGGAGATAACGTTCGGGTACGTCGTCCGGGGTGCCGCCGAACAGCGTCCGGTCCAGGGCACGGACGGCCGGGCTGGCGCCGTGGTACGCCGCGACGTAGTCGGCGATCGGGGTGACCGCGATCCCGAGCCGCCACAGGTCCGGCTGGACACCGACGGCCAGCAGCGTGAGATACCCGCCCCAGGAGTGACCCCACAGCGCTGTCCGATCGGCGAGCACCACACCGTCGTCGACCAGTCGCCGGCGTACGGCCGCAAGGTCCTGCAGTTGGGTGTGTCCCACCCCGGCCGGGAAGTCGCTGCGCCAGGCCGCCCCGTAGCCGCTGGAACCGCGGTAGTTGACCCGGACGACGGCGCAGCCGGTGTGTACCAGCAGGTCCACCACCGGGTCGTACGCGTTACGCGCGTGCTCGGAGGGGCCGCCGTGGACGAGGAACACCGCGGGTGCCGGGCCGGTACGGTCGGCGGGAGCCGTCACCAGTGCGTGGATGTCGCCGCCGGGCCCCGGTACCCAGATGTCGCTGCGACGGGCCGCCGGCGCGGCTCCGGTCCGGGGTCCCGCGCCGTCCCCGGTGGGCAGCGCCATACCGCCGGTGGAGCACAACTGCGGCGGGGTGGCCGCGTCGGTCCAAACGTATGCCACGTCGCCGTCCGGCCACACGGCGGCGTCCAGCACGCTGCCGGCCGGTACCGCGACCGGGGCCGCCTCGGCAGCGGTCAGGCTCACCTCGTACAGCAGGCTCTCGGCGTGCCGGTCCTGCCGGACCAGCACGTGTTCGCCGTCGGGGTACCAGCACGCCGTGATCTCGGTCGGGAAGCGGTGCGCGTCGTGGTGCCGCAGGCCGTCCCGCGGCGTCCAGGTGGCCAGCCGGTAGTCGCCGCCGGCCTCCACCACGAGCAGCAGCCGCGACGTGCCGGGGGCGAACCCCAGCGCCCACACCCGGCGGTCGTGACCGCCGGCCAGCACCGCGACCTGCTGTCCGTCCGCGGTGTGGATGGTGACCGCGTCGGCGGCGGCCGGATCGGCTCCCACGACGATGAGCCGGCCGCCGGTGTCCACGTCGACGACGTACGCGTAGCCGTCGAGGTGCCCGGCGACGCGGTGACCTCCGTCCGGGTGGCGTACGTGCAGGGTCAGCCCCCGCTCGTCGGTCAGCCCGATCACCGCGGTGCCGTCGGCGGCCATGGCGAGACCCGCGGGCCGCCCGGACACCGTCTCCGGCAGGGCCGGGCGGGGGCCGGTGAATCCGGCGAAGTCGGCAAGCTGCCACCGGCCGCTACCACCGAGGTCGTCGTCGAACCACCACACGGTCTCCCCGGACGGGTCGAGTGCCGCCCGGGTGGTGCCCGCGGGCCGGTCGGTGACCTGCCGGGTCGTCCCGGTACGCCGGTTCCAGGCGAAGATCTGACAGCGGTCGTCCGCCTCGCCCACGTAGACCGCCCGGTGCGGGGCCTGCTCGGCGATCGTCGGCAGCACCGGGTAGTAGAGCCGGAACGTGCGGCTCATCGCTGGTCCTCCTCAGACGTCGGTTCGTCGCCGGTCTCGGCCTCGATCGGGCCGGTGCCCAGCAGCCGGACGTTGACGGTGGCGTATCCGGCGAGTACGGCGAGCAGCGCGGCGCAGCTCAGCGCCACCACGGCCGGTGAGGCATGGGCCACGAGTACCGCCGCGAGCAAGGGCGCGAACATCTGGGGCACCTCGCCGACGGTGCCGATGACCGTGGCCACCCGGCCCTGGAGGTGGTCGGGGGTCACCATGATGGCGCGGGCCTGCAGGAGCACGCCGACCAGCGGGCTCATCAGGAACACCAGGCCGATCAGCAGGCCGTAGCTCCAGGTCTGCCGGGCCATCACCAGGGCGGCGACGAGCGCCACCATCGCCCAGGAGGCGACCACGATGGTGGCGGCGGGCCGGAGCCGTTGCACGACGTGCGGGGTGGCGAGCGCCCCGAGCAGCCCGCCGATGCCGGCGACCGTCAGGATCAGGCCGATCGACACCGGGGCGGCGCCTCGCCGGTCCGAGATCAGGATGACGGCGTAGATCAGGGCGGCGAACGTGAAGTTGATGCCGGCGGCCCACACGGTGACGAACCGGAGGAAGGGTTGCCCGGCCACGAACCGGAGGCCGGCGCGCAGGTCGCCGAGGAAGGAGGTGCGTTCCTCCCGGTGCGGGGTGAGGTCGGTGCGGATGGCCGCCACACAGACCGCCGCGACGACGTACGAGATGAGGTCGGCGAGGAACGGCAGCCAGCGCGCCACCTGGAAGAGTGCTCCGCCGAGCAGCGGGCCGAGGACCTGTGCGGTGTGGTTGCGTGCTTCCATCCGGGCCAGGGCGCGCTGGTCGTCGGCTGGTAGCAGCCGGCGGATCGCGCCCGCTCCGGCGGATTCGTATCCGGTCTGCGCGGCGCCCTCGACGAAGGCTGCCGCGGCCAGCACACCGATGACGAGGGTGTCCGTCAGCAGTCCGCCGAAGATGACACCCGTCGCGGCGGCGGCCGTCAACAGCGCGCCGATCATCATGGATCGACGGGGCAGCCGGTCCGCGAGTACCGCGGTGACCGGTGCCGCCGCGAGCCGGCCGGCCACCGCCAGAGCGCCGACCACGCCGACGGCGGTGGGCGAGCCGGTGACGGCGATGGCCACCAGCGGCAGGACGATGCTGGACGAATGGGAGCCCAGCGCGTCGATTCCACCGGCGATCCAATACAGCCGGAAATCGCGGGCGCGATGCGGTGAGAATGTGTTTTCGGATGTCGCGGTCATCGACTTCGAAGCCTTGATGGCATGATTATTCCCGGGCGGCTTATCGGCGTCTTCGGACGTTTGTCACTGCGTATCACGCATGGACAGAAACATTAGACGAGCGTTTCCGGTGAGGATGTTTCGAAGAGTAACAGTGAGCCTACACAGTGGCAAGGATCCACTGTGGCCGATGTTTCTCGGAAGAAACACCCGGAATCGCCTGGCTGCTCACGGAACATCTTGTGGGCCGCAAATCGCTATTTATCCGGGCGTATTCCAGGTCAGAGTGGGTGCGGATGCCCTATTCGGACGCCTTGTCGTGAAAGTCTCCGACGACCGAATCGCCAGCGGATGTGCTGACTTCGGTTCCATGATGGATTGATTTCTGGAATCTCGAGCCACAATCTTCCGGAAGCTGTCCATATGTTCACTTCCGCTTTTCAGTGGACTGGTGTACCTGGTAGGCGATGGTGTTGATATTGATGCCGTTGACGATGTTGACGGCGATGTGGTGGCGGTCCCGGTGTCAGTACTGATCGTCGTCGAGAGTGATCGCCATCGTGCTGACATTGCCGGCGCTGCCGGTGGTCACCGGGCCCGGCGTGGTGTTGCGGTCCACGAGGATCCGCAGTCTGCCGGTCGGCCGGAGGACGGGGTCGACCTCGCCGGTGATGGTGGACGTGGCGGCGCCCTCCGCCGGGTCGACGGCGCGTCGACCCGGCAGTTCCGGGATGCCGCACGGAGGGCCTGACGCTCAGAGGGCCGCGGGGCGCGCCTGGCCGGTTTCCTCGCCTTCGTAGTGCTCGGCGGCGTCTGGTTCGCGGTGCTGTTCCCCCGGGCATGCAACCGCTCGCTGGGCCGGGCCGCCGACGCCAAACCGCTGGGCACCCTGCTGTTCTACGCCGGGCCACCGCTCACCGCACTGGTCGTCACCGTCACCAGCGCGATCCTGATGGCCGCCCTGCACATCGACACCTATGGTGATGCGCTGCTGTTCGGGCTCATCGTCGGCCTCGGCTACCTGACCGCCAACACGATCAACCCCAACTTCCCACGACCGATTCTGTACGGGGTGATCTCCGGTGGCTACAACCTGCTCGGCAGCCTGATCGTCAGCACCCTCCTGCTGGCGGTTTGACGCGGTCCGAGTTTCCAGGAGCCGGCTCCTGGCTCCTGGAAAGTCGGGCTCACCAGACGATGATGCCGCCGCCCACCGCCCTGGCCCGGGTGATCGCACCGTCCATGTCGGCGAGGTACCCCAGGATGCGGCCGCGGTCGAGTGCTGTCGCGCGCCCATTGTCTACTCACATCACGCCGCGTCGAGTACCTCGGTGACCATCCGGTGCAGTTCCTGATCGTCGATGTGCTGGTGGCGGGTGACCAAGGCGGCGACGCCGTAGACCAGCACCTGCCCGGTGGGTCCGTCGGCGATCGCGGCGGCCGTATCGTCGGCCACCACGCGGCCCGTCCGCCCGGCGCGTTCCTCCGGCCGCACGGCCAGAGTCTCCAGGGAGGAGCCGGAG
>DATMVU010000661.1:0-5033 GCA_035562875.1 Actinoplanes sp.
CCGATGGCAGCGCCGCGAGATCACCTTCCAGGGGCAGCGCCGCGAGCGGGTGCGGGAGTTCCTCGGCCGGGACCTGACCGACACCGAGGCCGACGAGTTGTTCGCCGGTTACCTGGCACGCTACGAGGCCGGCTGGGCCGCCTTCGACGACGCGCTGCCCACCCTGCACCGGTTCCGGGAGGCGGGCGTGACGGTGGCCGTGCTGACCAACGGCGACGAGGACCAGCAACGCGACAAGCTGGAGCGGACCGGGCTGGCCGGCGGGATCGACGTACTCATCGCGTCCTCGGCCCTGCCCGCCGGAAAGCCGGACCCGCGCGCCTTCCAGCACGCCCTCGCCCGGCTCGGCGTCGCCGCGGAGCAGGCGCTGATGATCGGCGACTCCCTCGAGAAGGACGTGCGCGGCGCGCTGGCCACCGGACTGCCCGCGATCCTGCTGGACCGCTTCGGCGCGCACCCGGACGCGGGTGTGCCGACGATCCGCACATTGAACGAGGCCCCCACCGCACTGCGGTGAGGGCCTCGCCGGGTGAATCAATCCGTTACGCGGCGGCCTTGTACAGGGCCTCCGGGGTGACCGCTCCGGCCAGGACCCGGCCGTCGTCGGTCAGCAGGACGCTGAACAGTGAACCGCTCAGCAGCTTGCCGCTGCCCCACGAGCCGCTGACCGGCTGCAGCGTGCCGAGGAAGTCCTCGGCCATCTTCGCCGCGTCGGCAGCCTCGCCGGACTCCTTCTTCGCGTCGCCGGTGGCCTTCGACAGCTCGGCCTTGGTCGGGCCGCCCTCGGTCACCAGGATCGTCGTCCAGCCCTCGCCGACGACCTTGAAACCGTCACCGCCCTTGCGGGCCTCCGCGATGGCCTTCTCGGCCTCCGCGGCGTCCTTGGCGTCCGGCTTGCCCTTGTGCTCCAGGGCGCCGGCCGGAGCCTTCTGCTCCTCGATCTTCGCGCCCGGCGGCGGGTTGAACGTGAACTGCTCGTCCGCCGGAACCTCGAAGCTGATCTGCTCGAACGCCACCCGGAACGCGGGCTTGGTGGTGTTCTTCGCGTAGACGTCGACCCGCAGCGGGATGTGCTCCTGCGCGTCGATCGCCAGGCGCACCTGACCGACCAGCGAAGCGGTGTCCTTCGGGCTGAGCACCAGCTCGTAGGCGTCCCGCCCGGCGACCTTCGCCGCCCCGGTGGTGGCCACCGCGGTGGTCGGGTCGATCGCCTTCAGGGCCTCGTCGGCGGCCTGCTGCGGGGTGATCGCGGCAGCGCTGGCCGGAGTCTCCGGCCGCTTGCCGTCCTTACCCGCCGGCAGCTTGAAGTGCGTGCCGGTGTTCTGCGAACTCTCCCAGATCCACACGTCGGAACCGTTGCGGATCACGTCGGTCTCACCGCTCGTACCGAGCAGCGCGAACCGGGCCTTCTCCTCACCGGCGTACCACACCCGGGCGGTGTTGCTGCCCGCGATCAGGCTGGTCAGCCCGGCCTCACCGGTGCCCTGCACGTTGTCGAGCAGCCCGGCGATGCCCGGCAACCCCAGATCGGAGCTCTGCACCACGGTGCCGGAGAGCCCGTTGATCTCGGCACCCTGTAGATCGACGAGCAACTGGGCGGCGCTGCGCTCGGGCAGTGCCGGTTCGGCGTTCGCCACGATCGTCCCGGCCGCTGCGCCGCCCCCGATGACCACGATCGCTGCGGCTGACGGGACCAGCCATCGCAGCGCGGGCCTGGACCTCAATACGGACACGATGTCCACCTCCCGAATCTCTGCGACCCATCGTGCTCCGGTTCGCCTGTGATCCGGCTGAGAGCAACCCCTAGGGGATAGCTTAAAAGGGACGAAAGGAGATGACCGATGACGTTGTACGAGGGTCGTGAACTGCCCAAACCCGATGAGGAGGTGTTCGACCAAGGTCTCGCGTTCGACCTCGGGACCCTGCGCCGGCGGCAGGTTCTGCGGGCGTTCGGGCTCGGTGCGGTGGCGGTCGGACTGGGTGGTTGCGGCAGTGGTGGCGACAGCACTACGACATCCGCCACCACCACCGCCACCAGTGCCGGGACCACCTCGGCGCTGAGCGAGATCCCGGACGAGACAGCGGGCCCGTACCCGGGTGACGGGTCCAACGGTCCCAATGTGCTGACCGAGAGCGGTGTGGTCCGCAAGGACATCAGGTCCAGTTTCGGGGACGCCACCGGCACCGCCGAGGGCGTGCCGATGACGATCAGCCTCACCGTCAAGGACCTGGCGAACTCGGCGGCGGCCTTCGCGGGGGTGGCCGTCTACCTGTGGCACTGCAACCGGGACGGCGAGTACTCCCTCTACTCCACCGGGATCACCGACGAGAACTACCTGCGCGGTGTGCAGATCGCCGACTCGACCGGGAAGGTGGAGTTCACCAGCATCTTCCCGGCCTGTTACAGCGGGCGGTGGCCGCATATCCACTTCGAGGTCTACCCGGATCAGGCGAGCATCTCGTCGTCGTCCAACGCCATCGCCACCTCCCAGGTGGCGTTGCCGAAGGACGTGTGCGACGAGGTGTACAAGCAGACCGGGTACGACGAGTCGGTCGCCAACCTGGCCGCGGTGTCGCTGGACTCCGACAACGTCTTCGGCGAGGACTCGGCGGCCCTGCAGCTGGCGACCGTGACCGGCGACGTGGCCGGCGGGTTCGCGGTCTCCCTGGAGGTGGGCGTCGACACGGCCACCACGCCGTCCGGGGGAGGGGACGCGCCCAGCGGAGGTGGCGCACCGCCGAGCGGAGGTGGCGCCCCGCCCAGCGGCGGCCCCGGTCCCGGAGGTGCCCCGCCGAGCCGCTGAGAACTGCCTGAGAGCCGCTTATCGGAATCCTGGAGATCGTGCCAAGGTGTGGGGGTGCGGTTGCTGGTGGTGGAGGATGAGGCGCGGCTCGCCGCTGCGCTGCGGCGGGGGTTGCAGGCCGAGGGTTTCGCGGTGGACATCGCCGCGGACGGGCAGGACGGCCTGGAGATGGCCCGCCACGGCGGTTACGACGCGATGATCCTCGACGTGATGCTGCCGCGCCTGTCCGGCTACCGGGTGGTGCGGCAGCTTCGTGCCGAACGGCACTGGCTGCCGGTGCTGATGCTCAGCGCCAAGGACGGCGAGTACGACCAGGCCGACGGCCTCGACTGCGGCGCCGACGACTACCTGACCAAGCCTTTCTCGTACGTGGTGCTGCTCGCCCGGCTCCGGGCCCTGCTGCGCCGCGGCGCCCAGGCCCGCCCGGTGGTCCTCGCGTTCGGTGACGTGGAACTGGATCCGGCGGAACGCCGGGTGCTGGTGGCCGGTGCGGAGGTCACCCTGACCGCCCGCGAGTTCGCCCTCCTCGAATACCTGATGCGCCGCCCCGGCCAGGTGATCTCCAAGACCGAACTGCTCGACCACGTGTGGGACGCCAGTCTGGAGACGGCACCGAACGCGGTCGAGGTCTACGCCGGCTACCTGCGCCGCAAGATCGGCCGCGAGCGGCTGGAGACGGTCCGCGGTGCCGGCTACCGGCTCGCCGTCGTCACCCCGGGCGGTTAGGTGCTGCGCCGGCTCAAGGAGCTGAGCCTGCGGGCCCGGCTCCTGCTCGTCTCCGCCACCGGTCTCACCCTCGGCCTGGCCGCCGGCGGGGTGCTGATGGTGACAGTCCTCGGGTATGCGCAGATCCGCTCGGTGCACAGCGAGGCGATGACCACCGCCCGCGGGGTCGCCGCCCTGGTCGACCAGGGTTCGCTGCCGAACCCGATCCCGGTCAGCCCCGGCCTGCAGGTCCAGGTGATCGACGAGAACAACACGGTCCGGGCGGTGTCGGCCACCTCCGACCGGCTCGTCCCCATCCTGTACGCGGGCGAACTGGACGGCATGCAGGACGGTGACAGCCGCCGCATCCCCGGCGAGCGGATCGGCTACCAGGGTGAGGCCCGGGTGGTGCTGCTGTCCGCCGGGCCGCCGACCGCCCCGCTGCGGATCCTGGTCGCCCAGTCCACCGACCAGGTCACCCAGAGTGTGCACATCCTGCGGATCACCCTGCTGATCGGTTTCCCGCTGCTCGTCATCCTGCTCGCCCTCGGGCTGTGGCGGGCCCTCGGCGCGGCGCTGCGCCCGGTCGACGCGCTGCGTGCCGGAGCCGAGGAGATCACCGGCGGCACCCGGGCCGGTCGGCTGCCGGTGCCGGACGGCCGCGACGAGATCCACCGGCTCGCCGTCACCCTCAACGACATGCTGCACCGGCTGGACGGTGCCCGGGCCCGGCAGCGGGCGTTCGTCGCCGACGCCGCCCACGAGCTGCGCAGCCCGCTCACCAACATGCGCACCGAGCTGGAGGTGGCCCAGCACCTGCCGGACGACACCGACTGGCCGGAACTCGCCGACGACCTGCTCGCCGACGTCCAGCGGCTGTCCCGCCTGGTCGACGATCTGCTGCTGCTGGCCCGCTCGGACGAGGGGGTGCTCACCACCCGGCTGGAGGAGATCGACCTGGCCCAGTTCGTCGCCGACGCCGCCGAGCGCTACCCCGGGACGACCTTCGACGACCCGGGCACCCCACTGCCGCTGCTCGCCGAACCGGACTCCCTGGCCCGGGTGATCACCAACCTCCTCGACAACGCGGAACGGCACAAGCGGTCCGCCGTCCTGGTCAAGGCGTTCGACGCCGGCACCGCGATGATCGTGGAGGTCGCCGACGACGGCCCCGGCATCCCCGAAACCGACCGGGACCGGGTCTTCCAGCGGTTCACCCGCCTCGACGACGCCCGCGCCCGGGATGCCGGCGGCTCCGGGCTCGGCCTCGCCATCGTCAGCGAACTGGTCCGCAAGCATCGCGGCACGGTCACCCTCGGCGACGCCGATCCCGGACTGCGGGTCGTCGTACGTCTCCCGAAATAGTTCTTCAGTCCGCTCTCCCGGTGCCGATCAACCGGGTCGAGCGGGGCTGTCTCGCTCGCAACCGGGTGGCACCGGTTCGGGCACTGGACCCGCAACCGCCGACCTGGAATCTCTTTCACATGCCCGGCCGACATACGCCGGACAAACGGGGGAGATTGT
>DATMVU010000662.1:0-12170 GCA_035562875.1 Actinoplanes sp.
TTCGCCAGGTCGGCGGCGTCGTCGCGGGAGTGGCCGGAGGAGAAGCCGCTGGGCAGCGAGACGCCGGTGACCCGGTCCGGGCCGAGGGCGTCGACGGCGATCGCCGCCACCACCGCGGAGTCGATGCCGCCGGAGAGGCCCAGGACCACCGAGCGGAAACGGTTCTTGTCGACGTAGTCGCGCAGGCCCAGGACCAGGGCGGACCAGATCTCGGCCTCGTCTGCGATCCGCTCGGCGACACCGCCGTCACGCTTGTCCGAGATCTCGGAGATATCGCCCTGGACGGAGATGCGCTCGATGATCATCCCGTCGCCGTTCTCCGGGGCCGGCGCGCTGTTCGCCGCCGACGGCAGCTCGAGATCATGGATCAAGAGCTCTTCCGAGAATTGCCCGGTACGAGCGAGCAGGGTCCCGTCCGCGGAGACGATCATCGAGTCGCCGTCGAAGACCAGCTCGTCCTGCCCGCCGACCATGTTGACGAACGCCACCGCCGCCCCGGCCTCCACGGCACGCCGTTGCACCAGGGCGAGCCGCACGTCGTCCTTGTTCAACTCGTACGGCGAGGCGTTGATGTTGACCACCAGCCCGACGCCGGCCCGCCGCGCCGCGGTGAACGGCCCCCCGGCCTGCCAGATGTCCTCGCAGACGGTGAGGGCGATGTCGGCCCCGCCGAGCCGCACCACGGTGAGGGTGTCGCCGGGCTCGAAGTAGCGGTCCTCGTCGAACACGCCGTAGTTGGGCAGGTGGTGCTTGTAGTAGGTGGCGACGACGGCGCCCCGGTGCAACAGCGCCGATGCGTCCCGCCGGCCGGTGCCGGGCACCGCGTCGGCGCTGATCGCGGGCGGCCCGTCGGCGTCCACGTAACCGACCACCACGGCCAGTTCGCCGAGCCCGTCGGCGGCCAGCCCGGCGGCGAGGTCGGTGAGCGCCTGCCGGGAGGCGTCGACGAACGAGTTGCGGAAGACCAGGTCCTCGATCGGATAGCCGGTGAGCATCATCTCCGGGAACGCCACCAGGTGCGCTCCGTCGGCGGCTGCCTCCCGGGACCAGCGGCGGACCGCCGCCACGTTGCCGGGAATGTCCCCGACTGTCGAGTTCACCTGGGCGAGAGCGATGCGCAGCGTCGGCATGCCCATATTCTGGCCCCTGCACGGCCGGTTTGATCCTGACCCGGACCGACGTCACAAGCCGTGAACAGCGTAGTCTCGGCTCGATAGGTAGACATCCGGACTAGGGGTGGAAGTGGACCGACAGCAGGAGTTCGTGCTTCGCACGCTCGAGGAGCGCGACATCCGTTTCGTGCGCCTCTGGTTCACCGACGTGCTCGGCACGCTCAAGAGCGTCTCGGTGGCCCCGGCCGAGCTGGAGTCCGCCTTCGAGGAGGGCATCGGCATCGACGGCTCGGCGATCGAGGGCTTCGCCCGGGTCTTCGAGTCCGACATGGTGGCCATGCCCGACCCGACGACCTTCCAGGTCTTCCCGTTCGAGGGCGGCGTCAGCGGCGAGAGCGCCCGGATGTTCTGCGACATCCTGCTCCCCGACGGCAGCGCCGCCTGGGCCGACCCGCGGCACGTGCTGCGCCGTTCGCTGGCCAAGGCCGCCGAGAAGGGCTTCACCTTCTACACCCACCCCGAGGTCGAGTTCTTCCTGATCCAGGAGGGGCCGAACGACGGCTCGGTGCCGATCCCGGTGGACAGCGGTGGCTACTTCGACCACACCACCCACGCGGTGGCCCGTGACTTCCGCCGGCAGGCGGTGCTCGCGCTGGAGCGGATCGGCATCTCCGTCGAGTTCAGCCACCACGAGGTCGCGCCCGGCCAGCAGGAGATCGACCTGCGGTACGCCGACGCACTCACCACCGCTGACAACATCATGACGTTCCGGCACGTGGTGAAGGAGGTGGCGCTCTCCCAGGGGGTGCGGGCCACCTTCATGCCGAAGCCGTACACCGACCAGCCCGGCTCCGGCATGCACACCCACCTGTCGCTGATGGAGGGCGAGCGCAACGTCTTCTACGACAGCGAGGACCCGCAGAAGCTGTCCAAGACGGCCCGCTCGTTCATCGCCGGTCTGCTGGTGCACGCCCGGGAGATCACCGCTGTCACCAACCAGTGGGTCAACTCGTACAAGCGGCTCTTCCCGCTCCAGCTGCCGGACCGGATCACCGAGTCGCCGGCGTTCGTGAGCTGGGGCCACCTGAACCGGTCGGCGCTGGTCCGGGTGCCCGCGTTCGGCAAGCCCAGCTCGGCCCGGGTCGAGGTGCGGTCGATCGACTCCGCCGCGAACCCGTACCTCGCGTTCGCCGTCATGCTCGGTGCCGGTCTCAAGGGCATCGAGGAGGGCTACGAGCTGCCGCCGGGTGCCGAGGACGACGTGTGGTCGCTGTCGCCGGCCGAGCGCAAGGCCGCCGGTTACGAGGCGCTGCCGGAGAACCTGTCCGAGGCGATCGACGTGATGGCCGGTTCGGAGCTGGTCGCCGAGGTGCTCGGCGAGCACGTCTTCGACTTCTTCCTCAGGAACAAGCGGGCCGAGTGGGAGCAGTTCCGCCGCGAGGTCACGCCGTACGAGCGCCAGCGCTACCTCGGCGCGCTGTAGACAGCTGATAAAAAGGGGCCCCTCGTCGAGGGGCCCCTTTTTGGCGCCAGGCGGCGACGGTGTCCGAGCCGTCACCGCCTGGCTGGTGCAGTCATCGAGTATTGGGTGGGGGCGACCCACGTCGATGACCGACCGCTAAAGGCACCCGGCGGACCGCCCGTTCCCCAGATCCGGTCCGCCGAGTGCCGGCTCATGTCAGCGGCGCTGTCCCGCGCTGCTGTTCATCGGTTCACCTCCACCCGGCCACTGCTGTTGCGGCCGGTCGGAGGAGGGTTTCCGTTCCCTGGTGGGGCGGCTGGACGGCGCCTTGTTGGGCGATCCGGCCTTGGAACGGCAGAATCTCTCCACCTCGGTCCGGTTCTTGCCGGACCGTTTCACCTGCTCACCGAAGCGTTGGTCGTTCCGCTGGAAGTCGGCGCACAGGTCGGGCATCCGATGCGGGGCGGACGGAGCCGGTGACGGTGAGGCCGGCGGCGGCGACGTGGGGGCGGCCGGCCGGGGCGGGACGGTGGTGGTCTTCGGGCCGGCGACGGCCGGTGACTGACGACTGACGACAGCGGCCGCCGAGGCCTCCGGGGCGCTGGCAGTGGTGTCGTGGAGGGCACCGTTGTTCGCGGCGAGGGCCACTCCGCCGACGGTGGCGCTGGTGGCGAACGCGACGGCTGCCACCTTGAGGGTCAGCATCCTGGTCAGGCAGGAGTGCAGGGCCGACGGCCGTTTCCGGTGGGCGGCCGGAGCGTGTGCCGCGGCCCGGAACGCCGCCATCACGTCGGCTTCGCCGGCCAGTTCACCGGCGGTCGCGGGGGCCTGCGCGGCGGCCAGCACCAGGTCGAGGGCATGCCCGGTCCGGTCACCGCGCAACAGACTGTCTGCGGTCCTCCGGTCCATCGGGGTCACCTCCTCGCCGCTGGTCATGTCATCTCCTTCAGCGCCGGGGCCACCGAAGTTGTCACCGGGCCGTTCCACGAGGTGGATCTGCGCTGCTCCGGGGGAGGGTGGGCGGGCTGCCCCAGGCGGGCCGCGAGTTGTCGCAAACCCCGATAGGCGGCGGTACGGATGGCGCCCGCTCGCCGTCCGAGGATCTGGCCGGTGCTCTTCGCGTCCAGACCGACCACCACCCGCAGCATCACCGCTTCGGCCTGCTCGGGTGGCAGTGCCGCGATCATCGCGACGGCGGCGTCGGTGGTCACCAGTTCCAGGGCCCGGTCGGCGGTGTCGTCGCCGCCGCTCAGTTCGGTGAGTGTCTCGACGGGTGGGCCGGCCTGTGGCCGGCGCCGCTGGGCGCGCAGCAGGTCCATGGCCCGGTGCCGGGCGATCGTCGCGGTCCAGCCCCGGAACCCGTCGAAGTCACCGGAGAAGGTCCGCAGGTCCCGCGCGATCTGCAGCCAGGCCTCGGAGGCGACGTCCTCGGCGTCCTCCCCGACCAGGATCCGCAGGTAGCGCAGCAGCGGCGGCTGCTGGGTGCGGTAGAGCAGGCGGAACGCCTCCTCGTCACCCGACTGCGCCGCGATCACGACGGCGTCGAGGTCCTCCGCGTCCACCATCCGAAGACCACCGACCCCCTCGTTCCGCCCTCACACCGCATGCGGGCTCCCCTGGTACAGCGCCACCTGACGAAAAAACGTCACCGCTGGTCCTGGCGTCCGATCGACGCGGTAGATCGGCTCCGATACGGTCTGGGGCGGACTACACATGATTAGGGAGAAGCCGTGCTGGAGGATCTGCTTGAGGGTGCCGGGCGCAGCATAGTGTTCGGGGCTGTGGGTATCGGGCTGATGGCGGTCGGATTCGTTCTGGTCGACCTGCTCACCCCGGGCAAACTGCGCGACCTGATCTGGGTCGAGAAGAACCCGAACGCCGCACTGCTGCTGTCGGCGAACCAGCTCGGGATCGCGGCGATCGTCTTCACCTCGATCTTCACGACCTGGGACTCGTTCGGTCAGGGCCTGGCGTCGACGGTGCTGTTCGGCCTGATCGGTATCGCCATCATGGGCCTGGCGTTCCTGGTGCTGGACTGGCTGACCCCGGGCAAGCTGGGCGAGGTCATCTGCACCCAGGAGAAGCACCCGGGCGCCATGGTCAGCGCGGCGTCCCACTTCGGTGCCGCGGTGATCGTCTGCGCCTGTATCGCGTAACCGGAGAATGTAGTACCCCCGGGTTAACGTGTGGTGCCGACCCGGGAGACGGTGCGGCCGCGGACGCTGGCGGAGGTCCGGCTCGACATCCCCCACCGCCTGCGGCCGCTGACCCTCAGCTGACCGGGGTGTAGATCTGGAACTGGTTGCCGGCCGGGTCGAGCAGGTGAGCGATCGGCATCCCGGCCGCCGTCACCCGCTTGATCAGCACCTTCCCGCCGGCTGCCTCGGCCGCCTTGCAGGTCGCGTCGACGTCGGCCACGATGATCGAGAAGACCGCGTGGTTCGGGCCGCCGCCGCTGACGTCGGCGACACCGCCTTGTGGGCCCTCGGTGCCGGGCGTGCTGACGAACCGGTACCCGGGGCCGCCCTCGGAGAACGTCCACCCGAACAGCCCGCCGTAGAAACTCTCGGCCTCGGCCGGCTGGTCGGTGCCGATCTGGAACCAGCCGATGCTGTTGACCGCGCTCATGCCATCTCTCCATTCGTCGTGGGAACACCGATGACTCTTCCGGTCCGCGGCGACACCGTCCTGTCGGTGTTTCCCCGCCATTTGGCAAGATCGTCCGAATGGCTGACATCCGGCTCGAACCCGTCACCGCAGCGAACTGGCGGAACTGCGCCGCCCTCACCGTCCACCCCGAACAGCGGGACTTCGTCGCCGAGGTGGCCTACTACCTCTGCCTGTGCAACTACGGCGACACCTGGAATCCGCTCGCCGTGGTCCGGGACGGCGAGGTGGCCGGTTTCGTGATGTGGGGCCTCGACGACGACGGCAGCCGCTGGATCGGTGGCGTCGTGGTGGACGTGAAGCACCAACGGCAGGGGGTGGGCCGTGAGGTGGTCCGGCAGCTACGGGAGCGGTTGATCGCCGAGCCCGGTACGCCGAACGTGGCCCTGAGTTACCAGCCCGCCAACACCGCAGCCCGGGACCTCTACCTGTCGATGGGGTTCGTGGAGACCGGGGAGGTGGACGACGACGAAGTGATCGCCCGCTGGAAGCCCTGAGCCCGGGGCGGCAGCCCTAGAACGGATGCCGGAGGTCGATCATCGGTTTTCCGGCGACCACGCGGTCCTCCAGGTCGGCGTGGGCGCGGCCGACCGCTGACAACGGGTAGACGACGCTGTCCGGGAAGGTCAGGACACCCCGCTCCACCAGGTGGAACAGCCGGGCCGCGCTGGACCGGTACAGCGCCTCGTCGTCGAGGACCTGCCGGAGGTCGAACCCGAGGACCCCGGTCGAGGCGGCCACCAGCGTGCCG
Organism: Actinoplanes sp.; assembly: GCA_035562875.1. Lineage (GTDB taxonomy): Bacteria > Actinomycetota > Actinomycetes > Mycobacteriales > Micromonosporaceae > Actinoplanes. The sequence continues at coordinate 5,993 of DATMVU010000662.1, forward strand.
ACCTCGACGGCTCCGACCGGGTCGCCGTACGTCACGATCCGCCCGAAGGGCGCCAGCACCGCCCGCAGTCCGGTGAAGAACCGTCCGCCGACGGCGTCCAGGATCAGGGTGGGCGGATCGTCGTGCACCGCGCCGATCACCCGGGCCCCGGCCGCCCGGGCCAGCTGGATCTCCAGGTGACCGGCCCCGCCCGCCCCCACCGTCACCACCAGCACCAGGTCACCGGAGTCGACCCGGCCCACCGTGTGCAGGCAGTGCCACGCGGTCAGGCCCTGTTCCAGGACGGCCAGGGCCTGCTGGTCACCGACGTCGTCGGGCACCTCGACCACGTGCCCGGCCGCGGCGGCCGCCACCTGGGCGTATCCGCCACCGGCCGGGAGCAGGGCGGCGACCCGGCAGCCGTCGGAGCGCCGCCGCCCGACCACGTCGGTGCCGAGCACCGGCGGCGGGCCCCCGTCGCGGCGCTGGGCCAGGTCGCGGCGGCTGACCCCGGCCAGCGTCACGTCGATCAGGACCGTGCCGCCGGCGGGTTCCGGCACCTCGTCCAGGGCGAAGACGTCCGGCCCGCCGGCGGCGGTGATCACGGCAGCGAGCATGCCCTCATCAAACCGCCTCCGATAGCCTCGACGTGTGGGCACCGCACTAGTCATCGAGAACGATCCGAGCGACGACCTCCGGCGGCTGGGGGACTGGTTCACCGAAGCCGGTCTGGACCTGACCGTGCTCCGGCCGCATGCCGGGGACGAACTGCCGGAAACCCTTGACGGCTTCCTGGCCCTGATCGTGCTGGGAGGTGATCAGAACGCGTACCCCGACGACACCGGCACGCCCGGGGCGCCGTGGTTCCCGGCGCTGGAGGGCCTGCTGCGCAAGGCGGTCCGCTACCGGGTGCCGACTCTCGGCGTGTGTCTCGGCGGCCAGCTGCTGGCCCGGGCCACCGGCGGCCGGGTGGAACGCAGCGAGGGCGGCCCGGAGATCGGTCCCGGCCTGGTCGCCAAACGTGACGTCGCCGACGAGGATCCGCTGTTCAAGTGGGTTCCGCTGCTGCCCGACGTGCTCCAGTGGCACCGCGACGAGATCACCGAGCTGCCGGCCGGCGCGGTGCTGCTCGCCGCGTCCAGCCGGTTCCCGCATCAGGCGTTCCGGCTCGGCGACCGGGCCTGGGGGCTCCAGTTCCACATCGAGTGCGACGCCGCGATGATCGCCGACTGGGCGCAGGCGGACGCGGCGACCCTGATCGAGCTGGACTACGACCCGGACTACCTGGTGGAGGCGACCACCGGGGCACTCGCCGACGTCGAAGAGGTGTGGCAGCCGTTCGCCCAGCGGTTCGCCGCGCTGGCCCTCGGCACGCTGCCGGACGCGGACCTGCCCGAGCCGAGCGGCCGTCCGACCCTGCCTCTGCTGGGACAGTGATGACCCGGCCGACCCGGCTCGCACGGTACGGGTTCGCCGACAACGGCGCCCGGGCCACCGACCTGCTCGGGCCGGGCGGCCTGCGACTCTGGGACCCGCAGGCGCAGACACCGGTCGACGAGCACGCCGCCGGCCTGCTCGACGGGCTGTCCCGGACCGCCGACCCGAACCTGGCGCTGCGGCAACTGCACCGGATCGTGGAGTCGGCCGGCCGGGGTGACGAGACGAAGGCGGCCGAGCTGCTCGCCGGGCTGGCCGCCGACCTCGGGCTGCGACGGCGGTTCCTGGCGGTGCTCGGGGCGTCGTCGGCGCTCGGTGATCATCTGGTGGCCAACCCGGAGGACTGGCGGTCGCTGGCCACCGGGCGGACCGGGTTGCCGCCCGAGGCCGAGGGCGGGCTGGCCGATTTCGAGCGGCTGACCGTGCCGGCGCTGCGGAAGGCGTACCGGATCTCGCTGTTGCGCATCGCCGCCGCCGACCTGACGGCGGGCCGCGGCCTGGAACCCACCATGGCGGCCCTGTCCCGGCTGGCTGACGAGACCCTGGCGGCGGCGTACGCGATCGCCGTCGACGGCCTGCCGCCGGGCACCCCGGAGCCCCGTCTCGCGGTGGTGGCGATGGGCAAGTGCGGCGGCAACGAGCTGAACTACGTCTCCGACGTGGACGTGATCTTCGTGGCCGCCGGGGACGAGGACCTGACCGCGGGTACCACCGTCGCGGCGCGGCTGATGGAGATCTGCGGCATGGTGGCCTGGCCGGTGGACGCGGCGTTGCGCCCCGAGGGCAGCCGGGGGCCGCTGGTCCGCACCCTCGCCAGCCATCAGGCCTACTACCGGCGCTGGGCCCGCACCTGGGAGTTCCAGGCCCTGCTCAAGGCCCGCCCGGCCGCCGGTGACCTGGCCCTGGCCCTGGAGTGGATCGCCGACCTGGCGCCACTGGTGTGGCACGCGGCGGAACGGCCCGAGGCGGTCGCCGACGTCCGGGACATGCGCCGGCGGATCATCGACAACATCCCGAAGAAGGAACAGGACCGCGAGATCAAACGCGGTTCCGGCGGGCTGCGCGACATCGAGTTCGCGGTGCAGCTGCTCCAGCTCGTGCACGGCCGGGTGGACGAGACACTGCGGGACCCGGGGACGATCCCGGCGTTGCGCGCCCTCGTCACCGGCGGCTACGTGGGCCGGCAGGACGGCGAGACCCTGGTACGGGGTTACCGCTTCCTGCGCAGTGTCGAGCACCGTCTGCAACTGCAGCAGCTCAAGCGGACACACACGGTGCCGGACGACCCGGCCGGGCTGCGCTGGCTGGCTGCGGCGCTCGGCTACACGGCGGTGCCCGGCCGCGATGCCGTCGAGGCGTTCCGTTCCGACTGGGTCGGGCATGCCGCCGGGGTCCGCCGCCTGCACGTGAAACTGCTGTACCAGCCGCTGCTGGAGGCGGTCGCCCGGGTGCCGGCCGAGCAGTTGCGGATGGTTCCCGAGTCGGCCCGCCGCCGCCTGGAGATCCTCGGGTTCGCCGACGCGGCGGGTGCCCTGCGGCATCTGGAGGCGCTGACCGGCGGGGTGACCCGGACCGCGGCGATCCAGCGCACCCTGCTGCCGATGCTGCTGCAGGACTTCGCGGACGCCCCCGAACCGGATCGGGGCCTGCTCAACTACCGGGCCGTCTCGGACAAGCTGGGCAGCACCCCGTGGTACCTGCGGCTGCTGCGGGACGGTGGCCCGGTGGCCCGCCGGCTGGCCCGGGTGCTGAGCCTGTCCCGGTACGCCTCCGACCTGCTCACCCGAGATCCGGAGGCGCTGCGTCTGCTGGCCGAGGACGCCGAGCTCCAGCCGCGGACCCGGGAGTCGCTGCGGGACGGGTTCGCCGCGGCCGGTGACCGGCACACCGACCCGGTCAAGGCGATCGCCGCGGTCCGGGCGCTGCGCCGTCGTGAGCTGTTCCGGGTGGCCTGCGCCGACATCCTGAGCCAGGGCGGGGAGCTGGCCCCGGCCCAGCCGCTGGGGGTGGACGCGGTCGGGGTCGCGCTCTCCGGCATCACCGACGCCACCCTGAACGCGGCGCTGCGGATCGCTCGCCGGACCCGGCCCGGCCCGGCCGGGCTCCGGTTCGCGGTCATCGGCATGGGCCGGCTGGGCGGCTACGAGATGAGCTACCCGTCCGACGCCGACGTGCTCTTCGTCTACGAGAAGCCGGACGGCTGCACCGACTCGGAGGCCAGTGCGGCAGCGCACGCGATCGCCGAGGAGATCCGCCGCCTGCTCAACGCGCCTGCTCCGGACCCGGCGCTGGGTGTCGACGCCGATCTGCGCCCGGAGGGCCGGCAGGGACCGCTGGTCCGCAGTCTGCCCGCCTACCGGCAGTACTACGAGCGCTGGTCGAAGGTGTGGGAGGCGCAGGCGCTGCTGCGGGCCCGGTTCGTCTGCGGCGACGTCGAGCTGGGGCAGCGGTTCGAGGCCCTCGCCGACACCGTCCGCTACCCGGCGGGCGGCTTGGCCCGGGAGCAGGTGGTCGAGATCCGGCGGCTCAAGGCCCGGGTGGAGACCGAGCGGATGCCCCGCGGCGCCGACCCGAACACGCACACCAAACTGGGCCGGGGCGGTCTCGCCGACGTGGAGTGGGCGGTGCAGCTCACCCAGCTGCGCTACGCGCACGCCGTCCCGGACCTGCGCAGGACCCGGACTCTGGAGGCCCTCGACGCGGCGGCGGCCGGTGGGATGGTCGACCCGGCGGACGCGGCCGAGATGGCCGCCGGGTGGACGCTCGCCGCCCAGGTGCGCAACGCCCTCACCCTGGTCCGCGGCCGGCCCACCGACCAGTTGCCCCGGCACGGGGTCGAGCTGGCGGGCGCGGTGCTCCTGCTGGGCGGCGGCGACCCGGGTGAGTTCGTGGACCGTTACCTGCGGCTGACCCGGCGGTCCCGGGCGGCGATGGAGCGGGTGCTGGAGTCCTGACCTGCGCGGTCGGGCTCAGCACGGCTCCGTGCCGGCGTCGGCCTGCCGGATCCGGTACCCGCCGGAGCCGCTGGTGAGCAGGTACCGCACCCGCCACTCGGTGCACGTCTCGTCCAGCCGCCCGGGTGGCCCGTGCCCGGCCCGCTGGCTGCTGCGGAACGTGACCAGGGCGTGGAGCCGCCGGGCGGTGACCGCGGTGAGGTCGCGCAGCACCACGTCGGAGTCACGGGTGGTGGCGGTGCCCCGGGCGAATGCGGCCATCTGTCCGGGGGCTCCCGGGTCCAGTTCGCCGTCCGGGTCCAGGACACCCGAAACCGCCTGGTAGTCCCGCTCGTTGATGCCGGTGAAGAACGTTTCGAACATGTCCGCCACCGCCCCGGCCCGGGGATCGGTGACCGCCGGGTCGACGGTCACCAGCCGGGTCTCGTGCTCCTCCAGGATCGGCAGGGGTTCGGCGGGGGCCGGGTCGAGGGTCGCGACGGCGGCCGGCCGGGTGGTGGCCTGCGGTTCGTCGCCGAGCAGCCGGGGCCCGCCCAGCACGACGGCGGTGATCAGGGCGGCGACCAGGACGACGATCGGCAGGGCGGGCAGCACCCGGCTCCGGATCGGTTCCTCCGGCGGCTGCGGATCGGCCTGTTCCGGGATCCACAGCGGTTTCGGCGGTTCGGGCTCCCAGATCTGGGCCCGCGGTGGTGCCTCCCACGGCAGCAGTGACCGCCTCGGTCGTCCACACGACGCGCATTCGTCCGGTCGGGTGTTCCGCTCCCCACAATTGACGCAGTTCCACATCGGCCTCGTCCTCCCACCGTGCCCAACGACGGCCGCTGATGGGTGACGAGGAATTCACGCTCTCGGGTTTCGCAAGGGTGCGACGCGGGTCTCAGCCGTGTGCGGCGGCGATCACCCGGGTCAGTGCCTCGTGCACCCGGCGCAGTTCGTCGAGCGGCATCCCGAGCCGCTCGACCACGGCCGGGGGGATCCGCTCGGCCTCGGCCCGTAGCTCCCGGCCCCGGTCGGTGAGGGTGATGGCGAGGCTCCGCTCGTCGGCACGATCCCGCTCGCGGTGCAGGTAGCCGATCGCCTCCAGGCGCTTGAGCAGCGGTGAGAGGGTGCCGGGGTCGAGTTGGAGCAGTTCGCTGAGGCGGCGCACGGAGAGTGGGGCGTGTTGCCAGAGGGCGAGCATCACCAGATATTGCGGGTGGGTCAGGCCCATCGGCTCCAGCAGCGGGCGGTAGAGCGCGACCACGCCACGGGCGGCGACCGACAGGGCGAAACAGACCTGTTGTTCCAGGGCCAGGGGGTCTTCCGGGGGCTCGCTCACTTGCGGTTCTCCTCAGGTCACCGGCTATCCTACCAATAGTTGGGGTACCAATCATTGGCCCACTAACTATTCTGGGGAGACGCTGTGGAGCGGTTCAAGGCCTGGTACCACCGGACCTTCGACGACTGGGCGTTCCGGTCCTTCATCGGCCCCGCACAGACCCGCGGTGCCGTCCAGGGCTGTGACGAGGGCGCCCGCGAGCAGTGGAAACGCGACCTGGAGAACCGCAAGCGCTACACCCGTGAGCAGCGCGAGCGTAAACGGGCCGAGCGGGAGGCCCGCCGCAGCGCCTAGATATCGCGTCAGCCCGATGGGGCGCGGGGTGAGGGCTGCTTCGGTTGCAGGCGGAACCGGTTTCGGAAGCCATCGCGGTGCAAGTAATGCCAAAGATCGATGCCTTGCGCCCGGTGGACTGTTGTCAGCTGATAAGGGCGCTACTCAGCGTGTACCGCCCGGCCGCCGGGACCCGCAGCCGGGTCCAGACGCC
>DATMVU010000663.1:0-13423 GCA_035562875.1 Actinoplanes sp.
TTGGCGAAGGATCCGCAGGTCACGGCGATTCTGTGCGGTAATGACGACACGGCTCTGGCGGTGCGCCGGGCACTGTACGAGGCGGGCCGGGACGTACCGGGGGAGGTGAGCATCGTGGGTTTCGACGATGTGCCGGCTGCCGCGTTCTGGACTCCGGCGCTGACCACGGTGCGGATGGACTTCCTGGGGCTGGGCCGGGCCTGTGTGTCCGAGCTGGCGGGGGTTCCGGTGACGCCGCCGCAGGTGCCGCATCTGGTGGTCCGGGAGTCGACAGCGGAACCCCGCAGGTAACAAACCCGTAACACAGTCTTCCGGTCGCGACGTGTGGCCGGTCACACTACCCCTGTCCTCAACGCATGTGACCGGTCACATGGACAGGCGTCACACTCCCCCGAACCGAGGAGCGCCATGCGACGAACCCTCGCCACAGCGGTGGTGGCCACCACCACCGCCTCTCTGCTGACCGCCCTGCCGGCCAGCGCCGCCCCCTCCCAGATCTCGTTCGACCTCGCTGCCGGTACCGGAGCGCTGCGCTACGGCGCGACCGGCTTCCTGTACGGCCTCGGCGACGAGGGCATCCCCAACGAGACCATGCTCGCCGCTCTCAAACCACAGGTCACCGCACAGAAGGCACCGGACGGTCTGCAGCACCCGAACGGTGACGCGCTGCGGATCGCGCCGATGTTCAAGCGCGCCGGCGGACGCGACATCCAGATCTACATGCAGGACATCTACCAGCAGTGGCCGTACGAGAACCTCGGTCTCGCCGACTACCTGACCAAGGTCGACACCCAGGTACGGAAGGTGATCGCCGACCCGTACCGCAGCAGTTATGTCTATGTGCCGTTCAACGAACCCGACGGCATCTGGTACCAGAACAACCTGAGTGGTCTGCTCGCCGACTGGAAGACCGTCTACCAGCGGATTCGCGCGCTCGACCCGGGTGCCCGCATCGCCGGGCCGAACTTCGCCAGCTACCGGTCCGCCGATCTGCGGGCGTTCCTCACCTTCGCCCGGGACAACAACGTGGTACCGCAGGTGATGGCCTGGCACGAGCTGGGTGACGACTTCTACAGCAGCTGGCAGCAGCATTACGACGACTACCGGGCGATGGAGAAGAGCCTGGGGATCAGCGCGCTGCCGATCAGTATCAACGAGTACGGCCGCTCCTCCGGTGACCTGGGTGTGCCCGGCAACCTGGTGCAGTTCGTGGCCAAGTTCGAGAACAGCAAGGTGGACGGGTGTCTCGCCTACTGGACCACCGCGGGCGGGCTGAACGACCTGGTCACCCAGAACAACCAGGCGACCGGGGCGTGGTGGCTGTACAAGTGGTACGGCGACCTGACCGGTAACACCGTCGCCGTCACGCCGCCGTCGCCGGGCGGTTCGCTGCAGGGTCTCGGCGCTGTCGACGCGAGCAAGAAGCAGGCCCGGATCATTCTCGGCGGCAACAACCCGGCGTCCGGTACGTACGACACGAACGTGCAGGTCAAGAATGTGCCGAGCTACCTCGGTTCGACGGTGCACGCGACCGTCTGGGGGGTGGACAGCTCCGGGCTGAACCCGTCCACCGGCCCGTACGTGCTGACCCAGGGTGACTTCACCACCAGCAGCGGTCAGGTGACGATCCCGCTGACCGGGCTCAAGGGCACCTCCGCGTACCAGGTGATCCTGACCCCGAACACCGCCCGCCCGGCCGCCTCGACCAGCCGTTACGAGGCCGAGTACGCGGCGCTCGGCGGGACCGCGAAGATCGCCGGGACCTACTTCACCGAGGGGTACGGCGCCAGCACCACCGCCTCCACGAAGTTCGTCGTCACCGCACCGAACGACGGTTACTACAACCTGAGCCTGCGGTACAGCGCCGGCCCGTACTCCGGTGCGCCCGCCGACCGGTCGATCCGGCTGCGTGTCAACGGCTCGAACCTGACCGATGTCGCCCTGCCCGGCACCGCGGACTGGAACACCTGGAAGACCGTCACCACCAAGGTGTACCTGCCGGCCGGAGTCAACCGGCTCGAGTACAACGCCTATGCGAGCGACGACCGGGACGCCGTCAACCTCGACTACCTGGACTTCGCCGCCACCAGCGGGACGGTCACCGCGTACGAGGGTGAGAATCCGGCGAACACCAGGGGCGGAACCGCTGTGGTGGTCGCCGACGGTGCCGCCTCGGGCGGGAACTACGTCGGCTGGATCGGTGCCGGAGCCGCCAACACGCTCCGCTTCAACGGGGTGAACGCTCCCGCTACCGGCCGTTACCGCCTGGTGGTCAGCTACGCGAACGCCGAGGTGATCGGCGAGCACCAGTACAACAACAACATCGTGGACCGGTACGCCGAGATCAGCGTCAACGGTGGAACCCCGCAGAAGCACTACTTCCGCAACACGCTCGCCTGGAACACGTACCGCACCACCGTGGTGGACGTGAACCTGGTGGCCGGGGCAAACACGATCACTTTCGGTAACCCCTCGTCCGGTTACGCACCGAACATCGACCGTATTCAGATCGCCGCCGTACTCGGCTGAGGAGTCACACGTGAGTTTGGCCTGGGGACCGTTCGTCCTCGACACCCCCGACGACGGACCGGTCAGCCTGCGCCTCGGTGCGGGATCGGCGGCCCAGCCCCTCGTCGAGGTGCTGACCGCGGGTTCCGGACGCGGGCACGTCTCCGCCCGTTTCTCCGAGACCACCATCGGCCGCCGGTTCCGCCTGATCGGCACGGAGAGTAACAACGATCAACTGCGGATTCGGCTGTACGACGGACCGAGCGCCCTGTCGGCAGAGGTAGTGCTGACCGGAGGTCTCCAGGCCACCACCACGATCACCAACGACGGCACCGAGCCGGTCCTGCTGCTCGGGGTCACCACCCTGACGATCGGTCTCGGTCCCGCCGACGGTTACGACCTGGTCGACGGGGCCGGTGAATGGCTCGGTGAGGGCCGCTGGACCCGGCGCCCGCTGCGCGACGTCGTACCGGATCTGCATCTGCGGGCGCACGGCCAGGACGGACGCGGCCGCCACGCGGTGACCAGCACCGGAACCTGGTCCACCGGGATGCGCCAGCCCACCGGGGTGCTCGTCGACCGGGCCGGCGGACCGTCGCTGGCCTGGCAGGTCGAGCACAACGGGGCGTGGCGCTGGGAGGTCGGCGAGCGCCTCGACGGCACCTATCTCGCGCTCACCGGCCCGACCGACATCGATCACCAGTGGCAGCACCTGCTGGCACCCGGCGGGTCGTTCACCACGGTGTCCGCGTCGATCGCCGCCGGGGACGGCCTGCACGGTGCGGCAGCCGCTCTCACCGGGCAGCGCCGGCGGCTGTTCGCCTCCGGCCCGGACCTGCCGGTGATCTTCAACGACTACATGAACACGCTGATGGGCGACCCGACCACGGAGAAGCTGCTGCCGCTGATCGACGCCGCGGCGGCGGCCGGTGCCGAGGTGTTCGTGATCGACGCCGGCTGGTACGACAACGACGCCGACTGGTGGGACAGCGTGGGGGAGTGGCAGCCCTCCAGCACCCGCTTCCCCGGCGGGCTCGGCGAGGTCGTCGACCGGATCCGGTCAGCCGGCATGGTCCCGGGACTGTGGCTGGAACCCGAGGTGATCGGGGTGCGCAGCCCGCTGGCCGACAAACTGCCCGCCGAGGCGTTCCTCCAGCGTGGCGGTGTCCGGCTGATCGAACACGGTCGTTACCACCTGGACCTGCGGCACCCCGCGGCAACCGCTCACCTGGACGAGGTCGTGGACCGTCTGGTCGAACAGTTCGGAGCCGGCTACTTCAAACTCGACTACAACATCGATCCCGGTACGGGTACCGACGTCACCGCTCGTAGCGCCGGAGCCGGGCTGCTCGACCACAACCGGGCCCACCTGGACTGGCTCGACGGGGTGCTGGCCCGGCATCCCGGGCTGATCCTGGAGAACTGCGCCTCCGGCGGGATGCGCGCCGACTACGCCCTGCTCAGCCGGATGCACCTGCAGTCGACGAGCGACCAGCAGGACTTCCGGAAGTACCCGCCGATCGCCGTGTCGGCGCCGCTCGCGATCCTGCCGGAACAGGCCGCCAGCTGGGCCTATCCGCAGCCGGAGATGAGCGCCGAGGAGATCGCCTTCACGCTGTGCACGGGATTGCTCGGCCGGCTCTACCTGTCCGGGCGGCTGGACACGATGTCACCCGAGCAAGCCGGTTCGGTACGGGAAGCCGTCGAGGTCTTCCGGGCGATCCGTACAGATCTTGCGGTTTCCGTGCCGGTCTGGCCACTCGGGCTGCCCGGCTGGGACGACACCTGGCTCGCCCTCGGACTCCGCGCCGGGGACACCCTCTACCTGGGGATCTGGCGCCGCGAAGGGGCGCCCGAGTCGATCGGCTTCGACCTGGGGCTCACCGCCGATGCGGACGTCGACGTGCTGTATCCGCGACAGCTCCCCGGATGGGCGTACCAGATCAATGGCGAAACCGGCGCGCTGACCGTCACCACCACCTCCGCCGCACCGCACGCCGCGCGGATCCTCCGGATCCGTATCCCCTCCCATCCCTGAAGGATCATGATGAAACGCTGGATAGCACTGGGCGCGGTCCTGTCCCTGGGTCTCACCGCCTGTTCCGATCCCTCCGCCTCGACCGCCACCGACACCGGCGCCGTCACCTGGGCCGATCCGGCCGCCAAGCTGGACGGCGTCAAGCTGACCATCTGGGCCGCGCAGAACAGCAACACCGTTCCCCAGGCCGTCGTGGACGGATTCCAGCAGGCAACCGGCGCGACAGTCGAGGTCGTCACGGTGCCTGACCCCTACGAGCAGAGTGTGCAGACCAAGGTGGCCACCGGTGACAAACCGGACCTGGCCTTCTGGCAGCCGACCGCCTCGATGCTCACCGCGGTCAACGCCCGGACGAACCTCCAGCCGCTGACCGATGCGCCCTGGCTGTCCACGTTGGATCCGGCGCTGAAGGACATCACCGGGCTGCTCGACGACGTCCGGTACGCGGCGCTGATCACCAGCCCGGCGGTCGAGGGGGTGTACTACAACAAGGAGGTCTTCGCCACCAACGGGGTGACGGCGCCCCCGAAGTCCTTCGACGAGATGATCAAAGTCGCGCGTGATCTGAAGGCGAAGGGCGTCACGCCGTTCCACGAGATGGGCGCCGACCGGTGGGCCACCCAGTGGTGGGTGCAGGTGCAGCTCGCCGACGCCGCCAAGGCCGGCCTGTGGGAGCGGATCAACACCGGTCAGGCGAAGTTCACCGACCCGGACGTGGTCAAGACCATCGCGAACTACCAGTCGCTGATCAAAGAGGGACTGTTCAACAGCGACATCAAGACCGCGAAATTCGAGGACCAGGGCACGGCACTTCTGGACGGCAAGGCGGCGATGGTCGTCCAGGTGAACTCGTTCTTCGGACAGCTCCAGGCGAAAGCCGACACCGCGACGCTGGACCAGAGGATCGGCTTCTTCCCGATCTCTCCCGGCGGCAACATCGGCACCTTCATCCCGGACCAGTCGAACGCCCTGGTCGCCTTCAAGACCGGCGACGCCAAGCGGGAAGCGGCCGCCCGGCAGCTGCTCGCCTACTGGATGGGCCCCGGCTACCAGAGCTTCATCACCGACCGTGACACCGTCTCGTTGCAGCCCGCGGTCGCCAGCCCCACCGGCGTACCGAAGGCTCTCCTTGATGTCCATGCCTCTCTGCCGACCGCTGTCGGATCCATGCAGGCCCTGGCGGTGGCGAACCCCGACCTCTACATCAACCTGGCCGACATGATCGCCGGAACGATGACCCCCGAGCAGGTCGCCAAGGCCACCCAGGACCAGTTCGAACAGCTCGCGAAGGCCGCCGGTTACTTGAAGTGACGACTATGGTTCCGGGTGCGCCAGGTTCCATCAACCGGCGCACCCACCCTCTCTGGTTCCTGATCCCGGCGTACGGTCTGCTGCTCGTCTTCTTCTTCCTGCCGACCGTCTTCAACTTCGTCTACGCCTTCACCGACTGGTCCGGTTTCAAAGCCGCCATCAACCCGGTCGGCCTGGAGAACTTCCGGCAACTCACCTCGGACGGCACCCTGTTCCGAGCGCTGCGGATCACCATCGTCTACGCGGTACTGGTCGCGATCTTCCAGAACCTGTTCGGTTTCGGGCTCGCCGTGCTCCTCGAACGCGACACGATGGTGAACCGGATCGCCCGCACGTTCTTCCTGATCCCGGTGCTGATGTCGGCACTCGCCGTCGGCTACATCTTCCAGGCCCTGTTCAAGGGCACCACACTGCTGGCCGACACCACCTGGACGATCGTCGTGGTCGCGTTGATCCACGCCTGGAAGTGGATGGGCCTGTCGATGCTCATCTACCTGGCCGGGCTCAAGACCATCCCGCTCGACGTGACCGAGGCCGCGCACATCGACGGCGCCTCCCGCTGGACCGCGTTCTGGAGGATCCGGGTGCCGCTGCTGGCGCCGGCCGTCACGTTCAACGTCGCCACCGCCCTGCTCGGTTCGATGAACGGCTTCGACATCGTGCAGGCCACCACCGGCGGCGGCCCGGCCCGGACCACCGAGATCCTCAACATCTTCATCTACCGGACCTTCGGCCAGGGACTGTTCGCGCAGGCCACCACCATGAGCCTGATGCTGTTCCTGCTGGTGGCGCTGATGGCGTTCCCGGTCATCTACGTGCTCCGCAAGAGGGAGGAGGTGCTGTGACCCGCCGCCTGCAACCCGTCGTGGCGCTGGTGCTGGTCGCCGCGCTGATCGGAGCGCCGCTGTGGCTCGTCGTGGCGACCGCTGGAAAATCGCAGGGCGAGGCCGTCGACCCCGACCTGTCACCGCCGTCCACCTGGCATCTGTGGGAGAACCTGCGCCGGGTATGGGTGGATGCGGACATTCCCGCGGCACTGTTCGGCAGCCTCCTGATCGTCGTACCGACGGTGGCGATCGTCCTGGTCCTCGGCTCGATGGCGGCGTGGGTGCTGGCCCGGCGCACGTCCCGGCTGACGGCGGTCCTCTACGCCACCGGCATCAGCGGCATCATCCTGCCGCCGGCGGTGGTCACCGTGGTCCTGCTGTTGCGCCAGCTCGGCCTGGCCGGAACGGTCACCGGAATGATCGGCGTCTACGTCGGCATCTACCTGTCCACGGTGATCTTCTTCGTCACCGGTTTCGTCCGCACGATCCCAGCCTCGCTGGAGGAGGCCGCCCAGATCGACGGCGCCGGTCCGCTCGCGGTCTTCCGCCGCGTGGTCCTGCCACTGCTCCGCCCGGTGCTGGCAACGGCGACGATCCTCATCTGCCTGTACGTGTGGAACGACGTGTTCTACGCGTTCTTCGTCATCGGCGGGCGCATCGACACCCTCCCGCTGAACCTGTTCCAGGTGGCGAGCGCCGGTCTCTACCTGAACAACTGGCACCTGATCTTCGCGTACGTGATCCTGATGAGCCTCCCCTTGATCGTCACGTTCGCCATCGCCCAGCGGAAGATCATCTCCGGCATCACCAGCGGCGCCGTCAAGTAGTGCGGGTTTGCGCAGCTCCTCGTAACGGTGGAGGTCGGGGAGGTGCGCGGCCGGCACCGCCACGTCCGCCAGGGCCTGGCCGGCGTGCGGCAGCATCGGATGGGCGGCATCGCCGAGCACGGTGACCCCGGAGCCGCTGACAGCGACATCGGTGGCAGTCATCTATGCAATCCAGGCCCGGCTTTCTTCCGCGCCTACTCTCCCGCAGAACGCTATATGCTCTGAAAGCTGTGCAAAACGGTCCATTGACACTGCTGGGAACCGGGCCGCGAGCTGCGGCCCGGCAGGCTGGCGTCCTCCTGACGGTCGCCGGCCTGCTGGCTCTTCTGGGCATTCTCAACGACCCGGGCAGTTCCGGCCGCCTGCTCGTCGTCGCGCTCTGTGACGCCGCGCTGGCCCTGATCACGCTGCTGGTGCCGTGGGAACGCCTGCACCGGTACTCGCCGGCCGTCGCCGGACTCGGAGCGTTCGCCGTGCTCGGCCTCTCCACCTGGTCGTTCGGCGGGATCGCCACCGGCACCGGGCCGTTCCTGGTGCTGCTCTACGCGTGGGCCGCCCTGCACTTCCCGCGCTGGATCCTGGCCGCCTACGCACTGCCGGCCACCGTCGCCTACGTGCTGCCACTGATCATCACCGGTCAGCCGCCGATAGTGCTCGGCAGCGCGCTGATCCTGCTGCCCGCCGCGCTCGCCGTCGCCTTCCTGATCGAGGCACAGGCCCGCCACCTGCGCGACGACCGCCGGCGTCTGGCCCGCATCGAGCAGTGGCGGACTGCGATGATCAACACCCTGGCCCATGACGTACGGGCCCCGCTCAGCACCGTCCGGGTGGTCCTCGAAGAGTTACGGGAGAACGCGAACGGTCAGACCGCCCGGATGCTCGACGCCGGGTTGCGTCAGACCGCGCGGATCGCCCGGCTCGCCGACGGGCTGCTCGACGTGCACCGGATCGACAGCTCCGGGGAGCTCAAGCTGGATCGGGCCCATCATCCGGCGGTTGCGCTGGTCAAGGATGCGCTGTCGTATGTTCGGGACGATGTCGACGTACGAGCCGATGTTGATAATGATTTGTGTATTTACGTTGATAAGCAGAGATTCGAGCAGATCCTGTTGAATCTGATCACCAATGCCCTGCGGTACGGGAAAGCGCCGGTGATCGTGAGTGTGGTCCGGGACGGGGCGTACGACCGGCTCGAAGTGCGCGACCACGGCCCCGGCATCCCGGAGACGCTGCGGCCCCGGCTGTTCGGGCAGTTCGCCGCTGAAGGGCCGCAAGGCGTCGGGCTCGGGCTCTGGATCGTCCGCCAGTTCGCCGCGGCCCACGGCGGTCAGGCCTCCGCCGAACCCCGCGAGCCCGGAGTCGCCATGGTCGTCACGTTTCCCGTGGTGTGATCGGCCGGTCCCAGCCGGTGGGCAACTCCCGCGGCAGTGGACCCCAGGACGGGTCCGGGACGAAGTCACACCAGGTGCCGTCGAACGGGAACACCCCCGCCTCCACCAGCCCCACCACCTCCCGGCCGGCCCGGCGCACCCGCTCCTCGTCGCCGACCCAGTACGCGTCCGGCATCTTCAGGCGGGCCGTGAAGTCGTCCTCGTCCTTCCACTGCCAGGACCGGTCCGGCTCGATCAGCACGTCCAGATCCCAGTCGACCGTGTCGATCCCGGCCAGCGCGTCATCCCGCCAGGTCACCGACGGGGCCTCGAGATTGCCATACCACCGGTAGAAAAGGCCTTCCGCCGTGTAGAACCAGCGGATCGCGTAGTCGCGCTCCCGCATCTGCAGGCTCAGAATGCCGTGACTGATCGTGTACGGCACCGGGACCCGCTGCGCCGACGACCACTCCGGCAGTGGTGTCGCCGCCAGCCCGCGCCCGTCCGGCATGTTGAAATGCCAGCCCTGAGTGCCGGCCGGAACCCACAGCAGCACCGCGTCACCCCGGTCCTCGACCACCCGCTGCGGGCACACCAGTCCCAGCCGGTCCCGCTGCACGTGCCGTAGATAGACGATCTCCCCGCCGGTGAAGCCCATGCGGTCAGATTATCGGCCGATCCGGGGTTAGCCTGCGTCTGACGGACGTCTTACGCTGGGGGAGTGGGTTACGAATGGCTGACGGAGGCGCTGGCCCGGCTGCGCGACATCGAATCTCAGGAGGTCACCCAAGTGCTCTCGGCCGAGCGGCGACTGCCGCTGGCCGCCGAGAGCGCGGGAGTGCACTTCCTGACGATCAGTGGGCGCACCCGGGACGGGCGGGCGCTCGTCGTCGCCGTCCGGCTGCTCGGCGGGCATCGGCAGCAGATCATCGGCGCCCGTGAGATGACCCCGGAGGAACTGGTGCGGTTCAAGACCTGGGAGGCAGGCGCGTCATGAGTGCTCAGTATTCGGACAACCCTCAGTATTCCGACGACCAGCTTTCTGCGGCGGCCGCGGCTTTCGCTGCTGGAGACGTCATCTACCACGAGACGATCGCCGTGCAGGCGCCGCCGCCGCCGGAGATCGAGCCGATGGTGCCTCTCGGCATCCGGGTGCCACCACTGCTCGCCCAGCGGATCAGGGCGGCCGCCGAACAGGCCGGGGTTCCGTACTCGCAACTCGTCCGGGAATGGATCGAACTGGGCCTGACCGAGATGGCCGGCGACCTGACCGTCTCGGTGGCGGTGTTGCGGCGGGCGATAGCGCACGCCGCCCAGACCGGTCACGCAGCCTGACACCCGTCCGGTGACAGACGCCCGCGGGGTCCGCCACACAGAACCTAGACCTCGATCGGGTAGATCTCGGTGCGGGCGACCGCTGCGTCCCGCCGATCGGTCATCGCCAGGCGCCGTTCGTCGGCCATGAAGCCGTCATAACCGGCCTGCCCGCCGAACTCGATCAGCTGGACCTCGGCCGGCGCTCCGTCGGCGGCGCCTGGCAGGGTCCGAGCCCGTTGCAGCAGCCGACCGTCATGGTCGGGGAGCAGAGCCAGGACCGCATCCTCGTAGGCCGTCAGCGCCTCGATTCGGCCGGGTCGTGCCCACAACAGCACACACAGCTGGATCGTCACGGAAACCTCCCTCATGTCCGGGCCCCAATTCCTACCGCTTTTCGCGCGGCGCCGGTAAGCCGGTTCTCGGTGGCCTTACTCACTCGCACCGCGGCGGCCTCCGGTCCTGATTCTTGTCAGACCGGGGCGCTAGCGTGCGTGGCATCTCGGCGGTCCGGGCGGCTGCCGAGGGGTGATGTCGGCGTGGGCGGATGAGGGCTGGGGCATGCGGCGTTTTGAGTTCGTCGAGGACGGGTCGGCGAAGTTCTGGGAGATCGAGCGGGTCGGTGGCGAGGTCACGGTCCGCTTCGGCCGGATCGGTTCGGCGGGGCAGACGCGGGTCAAGACGTTCACCGGGTCCGCCGCCGCGGGGCCGTATGAGATCAAGCAGATCCACGACAAGATCAGCAAGGGTTATACGGAGACGGCTCTGTCCGACTCCGCACCGGAGTCCCTCCCGTCACCATCCACGACCGCGTCCCCACCGACGGAGAGTTCCGTAGCAGGGTCTGCTTCGCTACCGTCGCGTGAAACTTCGGCCGGTGATGAGGACATGCTCGTGGTTCCGGCTGCCTGGCTGCGGCAGCGGACACCACGGCGGGGGAGTGCGGGAGTCAAGCCGTTCGTGCCCGACCCCGAGGCGCGCGCCCTCACCAAGCAGATGCTGGTCAACCAGGACGCCGGTGGGATGAAGGTGCTGCTGGAGAACCCCACCACCGAAGATCCGGTGCGGACGGCGGCGCTGGCCTGGCGGCACGGCAGCCGGGACGCGCCTCCGCTCGGGGCGGCCGCGGTCGCCGCGCTGAAAGGGCGTGGTCAGAACGGTCATTCCGAGGACATGACGAAGTTCGCCGACGTGTGGATCGGTGAGCGTGGGCTGACGTTCGCCGCGGTCGCCGCCGTCGAGTTGATGTCGCTGGTGGTGCGTGACGACTTCGCGCCATCCACCCACAGCTGGTGGACCGTCAAGACCTGCGGCGTGCGCTACCTGCGAGTGGGCGAGACGGCCCCGTCCGGCGCGGCTGACATCCCGTTCCAGATCCTGTTGCGGGTGCGGACCGCGCTCGCAGCCGCCTCCGAGGAGGAGTTCCAGCAGGTGGCGGCCGCGTTGGAACCGTTCCGTGCGGGCCTGCCGCGGACCCGGGTCGCCTGTTCCGTGCTGGTGCCACGGGCCGATTGGGTCGAAGCGGACGTGGCTGCCGCGGTGGCCGACGCCGACCCGGGCCGGGCCGGCATGCTGATCCACGCAGCGGGCACGGCCGAGCAGGCGGAGGCGCTGGCCCGGCACACCGATCACTGGGGGCTGCTGCGCCGTCAGGGCGCGGTGCTGACCCTGGTCGACGGCCTCGGCGCGGATGCCGCGCCCGCGCTGTTCCGCTGGTACGACCGGGACATCTCGATACTCGGTGTGGCCACCGAGCGCTGGCTCCTGTCGGTTCTGGCCACGCTGCCCAGCGATGAGGTGATGACCGGCCTGGTCGATCGGATCACCTCCCGCAACGTGAAACCGGCGCTGCTGGAGGCGGCTGCCCGGTTCCCGGCCCGGGCGATGCGGATCCTGGCCGAGGAGGCCGGTAAACCCGCCGTCGCTGAACTGCTGCGCACCCATGTGCTGGGCAACCTCGGCCTGGTCGACCGGGTCCGGACGGCCCTGAGCCCGGAGGCTGCGGTACGGGTCGATGCCATCGTGACCGCCGTCGCCGCGGTGGTGACCGCGCCCGTGTCGGCGCTGCCCGCCGTGCTCGCCGACCCGCCGTGGCAGCGGCGGGCCAGGGCCGCCAAACCGGTGGTGATCACCGGGCTGACCTGCACCGACGGCCCGTCGGTGAGCTGGCGGCCGGACGAGCAGGAGCAGTGGGCCCGGACCCCGGTGCGGCATCCCGGTCAGTGGAACCTGGACAGCTGGGCGGCGGTGGTGGAGCGCCTCACCCAGAACAAGGCCCGCTGGGGCGAGACCGGGCGGTTCTTCACCGAAGGGCCGGAGGAGATCGTCCGCCCGGTCCTCAGCCGGTGGCAGAGCCGATACCTGTGGGATGCGACGCCCTGGCTACGGGTGACAGCGGCGCGTTTCGGCGCGGAGGCGACTCCGCTGCTGCTGACCGCGGCCCGGATCAATCCGGTGGAGTACGGCCCGCTGCTGACACCCTTCTCGTCGCCCGAGGTGGCCGTGCAGATGGCCGACTGGCTGGCCCGGCTCAAGTCGGCCCGCCGGGTCGCCCTGGCCTGGCTGCTCCAGCATCCGCTGGAGGCGGCCCGTGCGCTGATCCCGGCCGCGCTGGGAAAGGCGGGCGCCGATCGGCGGCAGGCCGAGCGGGCGCTGCTCACCCTGCACACCAACGGCCACACCGAGCAGATCCGGACCGCCGCCGGGACTCTGGCCGCGGAGATCGCCGATCCACAGGCCGCCAGCGGGGTGACGGCCGGAGTGGCGGCGCTGTTGGCGACCGATCCGTTGCAGCTGCTGCCGGCGCGGATGCCGGCGGTTCCGGCCTGGGCGGCTCCCGGGTTGTTGCCGCCGGTGCGGTTGCGTGGCGACGCCGGGGCGCTGCCCGCCGAGGCGGCCGGCAACCTGGTGACCATGCTGACGATCAACAAGCCCGGCGACCCGTACGCCGGTCTGGAGATCGTCCGGGACGCGGTCGACCCCGCGGACCTCGCCGAGTTCGGGTGGACACTGTTCCAGATGTGGCAGGCGTCCGGCGCTGCCGCCAAGGAGAACTGGGCGCTCGACGTCCTCGGCCTGATCGGTGACGACGAGACTGTTCGCCGGCTCGCCCCGCTGATCCTGGCCTGGCCCGGTGACGGTGGCCACGCCAAGGCGGTCACCGGGGTGAACGTCCTCGCCGCGATCGGGACCGACGTCGCCCTCATGCACCTGCACCGGATCTCGCAG
>DATMVU010000664.1:0-14502 GCA_035562875.1 Actinoplanes sp.
GGAGTCGCCGGGCTCGAGTTCCGCCAGGAGGCCGGCGATCTGCCGCTCGGGCTCCAGATCGTCGACATGGCCGCGGACGGCTGGGAGGAGCTGCGCTGGCGGGTCACCGACCCCGAGTACGGGATCGCCTCCTTCTGGTGCGCCGGCTTCACGGTCGGCGAGCGCTGACCCCGGGCGGACGCGATGGGAAGACGTACCCTTCGACTCGCCGCGGCAGTCACCGTCACGCTGACCGGCGGTGCCAAGAGCGCGGCGGCGCACCCTTGACCGGCCCGGTGCACCTGCCGGCGGGCGGGGCTGTCGAGTACCGCTACATCGTCAGGTTCAAGAGTGAACCTGCGGCTCGTTGTCGATGTTGAAGGACGTTGCCAAGGACGAGTCCTCAATGGCAGCCGTCCGGGACGTCGGCCGCGCTGGGTGCCCGTTCGTCGCGGATCGGTTGTCCAGCGTTCTCGCTCAGCACGGGGTCAGCGGCTGCGGGGACGGTATCCACGGGCGACGTGACGAGCGGTTCGCCGGCAATGGGAGCAGGAGCGGGAATGGGAACGGATACCGGGGCGACGCCGCCGAGGTCCTCGATGCGCTGCCACAACGGTTCCAGGGACTTTTCCGGATCGCGGCTGAAGACGCTGCCGCGGATGCGGAAGAAGACGCAGTTGCCGACCCGTTCCAGCAGTGCCTGGCGCCGGATGTCAGCCTCCCACTGATCCGGGCCGTGGTAGGCGTCGCCGTCACATTCGATGGCCAGGCGACGGCCGTCAGCCAACGGGAGGACGAAGTCGATGCGGTAGCTGCCGATCTTGAACTGGGGGAGTGGCCGGAAGCCCTGCAGCAGAATCCGTTTGAGGACCGCCCGCTCGAAGTCGCTGTCGCAGCGTTTCTCAAGGTCGTCGTACGACTCGGTGGCCGTGCCGGTGTTCTGGCAGTAGGTGAGGAGCCGGCCGCGGGCGTCGTCGGCGGGGACGTCCTGCGGCTGGAACGAGTGGAAGACCCAGAGCTGGTCGCGGGCTCGGGAGGCGGCGACGTTCACCCGGCGGTGGTAGTCGCGTTTGGTGAACGCCGCGATCCGGCCGTCGTTCGCGGAGGCGACCAGCGACAGCATGACGACGTCACGTTCGTCACCCTGGAACGTGTACGAGTCCCCGACACGGAGGCGACGGCGTTCGAGCTCGTCCTCACCGATCCGTTCGCGCAGCTCATGAAGCAGGTACATGCCCTGATCGCTGGTGCTGAGCAGGCTGATGACGCCCAGCGTCTTCCCGTCGTATGCCGGGTTCTTGACGATGTCCGCCACCGCGGTGATCAACGCTTGCGCCTCGGCGACGTTGACACTCGAGTAGGAGCCGACCGCCTGACGGATTCCCTCACTCACGAAGACCGTCCGCACGGGTTCTCCGATGCCGGCCGGACGATCCGTACGCAACGGCTCGATCTTGTGCTCGTAGTAGTTGATGCTGGAGAACTCGATGATCTGTGGGACGCACCGGAAATGCTCGGTCAGCAGGATGCGTTCCGAGCGCCGCACCGCATGGTCGTACAGGCTGCCCTCAGGGTCGAATTGATTGGCCGAGGGCACGTCGTCGAGGTGAGCCCCGATCAGTCCCTGGACGTCGCCGACGAAGCTGAGCTGTGGCCCGATCTGCTGATCGTCGCCGACGACGACGGCACGTTCGGCCAGACTGAGGACGGGCAGCGAGAACATGTCCGCCTGGGAGGCCTCGTCGACGATGATGACGTCGAAGCGGGCGCCGTCGGGGAACTGTTCGATGGCCCGGTCGATGGACATCACCCAGACGGGGACGGCGTCGACCGCCGCCGACATCTGCCGTTGCGCTTCGGCCTGCCAGTGTGCGGCCTTCTTACCGGTCCCCTTGCCGATCTTCCGCAACGAGGTCGCCCAGTCGGCGAGGGCGGCGCGCTTGCGATCGTCGAGCGCACGGGAGACCGCCAGCCACGCGGACGCGACCACCAGGTCGCGGGTCGACTGCCGGATGCGTTCGCGGCAGCGTTCCACCCGCCGGCCGAGGACTTCGGCGTCGAGGTCGCCGACGATGGCGTCGAACCACGTCTGGGCTTGACGCCACCGCCATCGGAACAGACAGTCGGCGCCCGTCCCGTGCAGCGCGGTGGCCGTGCCGGCGTCGATCTGCGCGGACCAGGCCGGTGCGACCGCCGACAACCGGGCCGCGAGCTGGGCATAGGCCTGCGCGTCGGGGCGTAACGCGGCCAGCCGCCGGATCTCCGTGCCGAGATCGTCCCAGCCGGTCAGGCCGTCGTCCTGCCAGTGCATGTCGAGCACGCGCCACAGGTCACTCGCGTCCGGCTGTGTCATTCCTTGTTGCAGGTATGCGCCGATCGCCCGTTGCGCCTCGATCAGCCGGTCGTGTTCGAACACCGCCGTGGCGCGGTTCAGGAGGCCGGCCACCTCACGCATGGCGCTGCTGTCCGTACGAGGTTCGAGCCTCGGCAGCATCCGGCGCAGGGCCCCGTACAGGGCGGGCCACTCCTCGCTGTCC
Organism: Actinoplanes sp.; assembly: GCA_035562875.1. GTDB lineage: Bacteria > Actinomycetota > Actinomycetes > Mycobacteriales > Micromonosporaceae > Actinoplanes. The sequence continues at coordinate 2,517 of DATMVU010000664.1, forward strand.
CAGCTCACCGCGTTCCGGGCCTGGTCGATCAGGCTGCCGGCCCACATCTCCGGTAGACCCTGCTGGTCCATGGCGGGGATGTCCAGCCACTGCGTCCAGTCCTGCCATCGTCCGGCGAGCTGGGCGCGGACCTGATGGCGTGACACGTACGCGACGACGACATCGACATCGTCGGTGGTACGCAGTGTCTCTCCGTCGACCTGGCATTCACCGGCCAGACGCGCCAGCGAACTCTGGAAGACGCGGCTCACGCCCTTCCCGGCGGCGAACCGCTGACGGATCCCGGCCAGGTCGGCCTGTAGTTGCCGGGGCTGGTTCAACTGCGCTTCCGGTACGGACACCCGGTGCCCGCCGATGGCATTGGCAAGAGTGGAGAGCTGCGTCAGAGCGTCCTGGCAGGCGGACACGTGCTGCTGCCAGTCCTGTTGCCAACGAGGGTCGGTGAGCTGACGACCGAGACGGTCGACCCAGGCGCCCTCCCGGCGCTGCAGAAGTTCAGCCGCGTCGTGCAGGCGGCGGCTCAGGTCGGCGAAAGCGGCCGGTCCGGCATCGCGTACGGCGTCGAGGTGTACGCCTTCTGCGGACAGAGCGTGGAGTTCGGCGGCGAGGGCGGTGATCCGCGCCCGGTCGTGAAGGACGGCGGCGGCCTGGGGAAGCTCGGCGGCCGATGGCAGCGCGCGCAGTGCCTGACGCCGGTCCGGTCCGGTCAGGGTGGTGGCCAGCCGGACCAGATGGCTGAACTCGGCGGCGTCGAGGGGCGGTGACTGGTCGTCGCGGACGGCGTCGGGGATGTCCCCGTACGCTTCCTCGCGCGCCATCAGCCACTGGCCGACATCGGCCGGTCCGAGGAGCGCGTCGTCGATCCGGTAGGTCCGCCCGTCGTTCTCGGCGATCGAGCGCAACGAGCCGAGGGCGCGGCCCAGTTCCCGTTCGGTCTCCTCGAGCTGAGTGGTCAGCGCGTCGATGTGCCGCTGCGCGCGGTTCTGGTCGAGAGTGGCGGCCCGGTCCGACAGCTCACGGGCGGCGAGCTGCAACTGGGTCAGTTGGTCGGCGGAGCGGCCCAGCACGGCCAGGCACAGGGCTTTGACCTCGTCCGGCAGGCCGTCGCGCAGGACCCGCAGCGGATCCTCCTTCTGCGCCACCACCAGCACCCGTTTGCCGTGCGCCATCAGATGACAGATGAGGTTGCGGATGGTGTGGGTCTTACCCGTGCCGGGCGGGCCCTGCACGGCGACGTTGCGGTTGCGTGACAGACGCTGGGCGATGGATTCCTGGGCCTCGTTCGTCGGCAGGGGCATGAGCAGCCGGCCGCCCACCGGCGCCCACCGTTCCGGCTGGTCGCCGGGCATCCGCAGCCGGCTCGGCTCGTGGGCCAGGATCGAGGCCAGCGCGCCGACACTGCCGACGTCGCCGTTCAGGAGCCGGTCCCGGAACGACTCCATGAATCGGCGCAGCATCCGCTGTTTGGGACGGATGAAGAGCACGCTGGTGTCGTGGATGTGTGGTCCGGTGACGGCCGGGGCGCCGGCGGCACGCAGCACCGGGTCGTGTCCCAGGCGGCGCAGGGCTCGTTCGAAGAACTCGCGACGCTCCAGGTCGTCCCAGGGATCGACAGTCACCAGCCCGTTGTCGGCCATGGCGAGAAGCTGCCGCAGATTCTGGTCCTCGATGCCGGCCAGTGGATCGATCTGCAACCGGGCCGGGCCTTGCGGGGCGACGCTGACAATCGCCTGATCGGGGTCGTAGTCGACGGTGACCGGGGTGACGACCAGCGGATACTGCACGCGGTTGGCGCCGACCTCCAGGTTGACGATGCCGTGCCCCCACACCAGCTCCTCGGTGGCGGAGTTCATGTCGATCCGGCTGCGCAGGTCCTGCAGGCGGCCGTGCAGCAGGCGGGTGTCGATCACGGGCTTCGCCGCGGCCGCCCAGGGACGCCAGGTGCGTTCGCGCCAGTCCTCGAAGTCGATTCGGAGCCGGCGGGCCTGCTCGGGAGTGGCGCCGTACGGCGCGCGGAACTGCGGCTCGCGTTCCGCGGCGGGACGCTCGCCGAGTGACTCGGCTATACCGTTCGGGACGGGCACCGGGCGTGGTTGCGCCGGTCGACCGGCGCTGAGCCAGGCGTCGTCGTCACCGTACGGGCCGATCCGGCACTTCGGATGTAGAGGAAGCTGGTGCTGCCAGATGGTCGCCGTCGTCGGCACGGTGCGTGACGGCTTCTCCATCTGTGCGCGGACCGCCAGCAGGTAGGCGGCGAGCGCGGCCGTCCTGGACCGGATGGTGGCTGGAGCCTCGTCGTGGCTCAGCGTGGTCATCGGTGCGTGGTCCCCTTCGTTCTTGCGGGTGGATCAGCGGAAGTTCGCGGTCGGCAGGTGGTCGCCGACGTAGCCGACGTGGATCCGGCCGGTCCGGCCGCCGGTGTCGTCGTGGAAGTGGATGCGGGGGCACGGGGTGCCGCCCTGCTGGATCTTGATGTGGGCCTGCATGAAGACGCGCCCGGCGACATCGACGACCGTCGGCACCGGGAACGTCCGCGCCTCCCGTAGCTTCGGCGTCGTTCCGGTCGTCTCCGACTCGCTCAGGGCCACCCAGGTCGCCGGCACCGCGATGCCGCCCGACGGCGGTTCCTGACACCATGCCAGGAACGAGTTCTTCCAGGTCCCGGCGGTACGCGCCGCGGCATAGGCGTTCAGCGCGGTGAGCGCCTGCCACACCTTGAGCGCCCACCGCTCCGCCTGCGGATGCACGTCCAGCCCGGCCGCCGCGTCCGCTGTCGGACCGATCGCCAGGTGCGACAGCCGGGCCGTCGCCAGCTCCAGGACCTCGACCACCTGACCGGGCGGAACGATCTGATCCGGCGTCTCCTGCCCGGAGACGTGCACCTGATGGGTGGCCAACTGCGATTCCAGCCAGCGGACCCGGGCCTGCAGACGATCGTTGTCCCGCTCCAGGTCGTTCAACTCGATCTCGCCGAGCTCCCACTGGAAGCGGAGATCCGCGACCTGCTCCCGGGCCGCCTGTTCCGCGGCCAACTGCGCGGTCAGGTCGTCCACCTCGGCATACAGCAGGGCGATCTCGTCAGCGGCCTCCCGCTGGGATCTCCGCAGCAGATCCTGGAGAGCGTTGCGTTCCAGCTCCGCGGATCCCCGCGACAGAACCCGGCGGACCAGGGCGTACGACGCGGGTTGCGCCCGGCGGGTGGACAGGGCCAAGACTTGATCGCGTACGGCGTTGGCCGACCGTTGTCCGAGAGCGCGCATGCTCGCCGCAGACAGGATCCGGTGCCGCCGCGGGAACGGCTCGTTCGGCACCAGCCCCGGCAGGTACGTGCGCATGCCGCCGCCGTACACGTGCAGGTGCGGTCCGACCCGGCGGGAGAAGGCCGCCGCTGCCGCCGTGTCCCGCAGCCGCACCACCACCGCCACGCCGGTGACGTCACGCGCCAGCTTCTTCGCGAACCGTTCCTGCTGCTCGGCCATCTGGAGATCCGGGCTGAAAACGATCACCGGCACCCGGCGCCCGGTATCGAACAGCCAGCCGCACAGCTCGCCGACATGGCTCTCGGTGATGGTGAGGACCTCGGCCGTCAGCGGCAGCGAGGCGTCCACGCCCTCCACCGCGGCGAGCAGATCCCGGATCAGGCGCGGGCTGCCCGGGCGCACCGGAGCCGTGTCCGGCGTCCGGCGGTGCTCCAGATCCAGCCAGACCCAGGGCTGCTCCGTATCGTCCTGCCCGGTTCGATGCGGAATGGCCACCCGTAGCGAGGTCGTCCACCGGCTGCCGTCCGCAGGGTGCTCCTCCAGCCGGAACACCGCGGCTTCGAGCTGCCGTCCACCAGCTCGATCCGTGTGAGCCCCGACGAGGCCCGATGCGATCCGGCGGGTGCCGTCCGATTCCGCCTCGGCGAAGCCGCCGTCGAGCAGGGTCGCCGCGTCCACCGGGACGGCCTTACCGGTGGCCCAGGCGGCGAACAGTTCCGCCGCCCGCTCCCGCAGATCCGGTTCCGGCGAGGTGAACAGGCTCCGGTAGACGAGATCCGTGGCCACCTCCCGGGGCGGCTGCCACTCGCTCACGGGCGCCCGGCCCGCACCAGTTGCTCGGCGACCGCGACCAGTTCGGCGCGCAGCCGCAGCAGCTCACTGACGGTCAGCCCGAGTTCGTACCGGTGGTGGTGCCCGGCCCGCGACAACGCCCACCACAGGTAACTGGTGCGCCTGGCGAGCTCCTCACCCGCGTACGCGGCAAGCAGCAACAGCTTGGGCCGCTGCGCGCGAGTCCGCCCGATCTCCGGACCCACGCGCGCCCAGAACCGGTCCATCACCGCTTCCAGTTCGAGCCGCAGCAGCCAGGCACAAGCGCGCGGCCAGGTGCCCCGAGCGCCCGGCACGACGGTGGTCAGCAACCGGTCGGCGGTGGCGAGATAGGCGCTCATCGCAGCTTCTCCAGCAGGTTGTCGGTGTTGCGGACCAACGTCGGCATGGCCATCCGGCGGGCGCCGTGAGTGCCCTCGGCGACCGCACGCAGCGTGTCGGCCGCCCAGCTACCGTATGTGTCGTTCAGGTGACCGTAAAGCTCGTCCCCGCGTTTGAGATCACCCAGCAGCGCGAGCGTCAGCCGTTGCTGCACGGTGTTCGCCGGCGCCAGCCTCTCCTCCACCTGCCGGTGGGTGGCACCCTCCCGGTAACGCCGCGCCCGGTAGGCGTCCATCGACGCCGCCTCGATCGCCGACCGGCAGAACCCGGCCACCACCGGATGCCGCGCCTCCTCCGGCAACGTCTGCGCCGCGGCCAGCGCATACGCGTCGGCGAGATAGCGGTCCGCCGGATCGTCGGCCATCCGCAACTCGACCAGCGACCGTGCCCGCCGGCTGACCTCCCAGACCGTCGCCTCCACCCCGAGCCGACGGATCGCCTCCGGCAGCCGGTCGTCGTGCGTGAACACCACCACCTGCCGGTTCCCCGCGATCTCACCGAGCACCTCGGCCAGCCCGTCCACCTTCGCCGGGTCCATGCTCTGCACCGGGTCGTCCACGATCACGAAGCGGTACGGGCTGGCGTCCGCGCACGCCCGCGGCAGGAACACCGACAGCCCCAGCGCGTGCAGCTCACCCTGGCTCATCACGGCCAGCGCGTTGGCCTCCGACCCGTCCACGGTCACCGGGAAACGCACCCGGCGCTGAGTGCTCGTCCCCTCCATCCGCATCTGCTGCAACTCGACGTTGCTCTCCTGCCGCAGCCGCCGCCAGATGTGCTCGGACTGCCCCACGAACGCCGACAGCCGCTCCGCCCGGATCGCGTCGACGGCCTTACCCAGCGCGGTCCGCGCCGCGACGAGCCGGCTGAGCTCCGGAGCCTCGCCACGGACCACCACCGCGCCGTCGAGCCAGCGCCGTAGCGCGGCACCCGGCTCCCGCCAGACGTTCTGCCGCCGGATCAGCCACCGGGTCGTGTTCTCCACCATCGTGGCGTACGCCGTGACAAGCGCCCGCCACCCGCTGAGAACGGCCGCGACCCCCGCGGTCGTTCCCGGCAGGACGGACACCGTCTCGGACAGATGCTGTGCCGGTTCGGGTAGCACATCGGCCAGAGCCGTCGCGGCGGAACTCAGCTCCCGGCGTACAGAATCAAGCTGTTGATCTGCGTTCTTCATCGCGTCGTGCAAGCGCTGGGATGCCGTCCGTGACTCGGTGGCAGCGGCCTCCAACCGGGCGATCTCGGCCTCCGCCGCGGCTCGCCAGGCATCGTCGAGACGACCGGTTCTGCACACCGGGCACGGCTGATCGCCCTCCGCGGCGTGCTGACGCACCGCACGTCGCAGCAGGTCAGCGGTATTCCCGGCGGCGGCCGACTCGCCGCCGACCAGCCGATCCGACGCCTCCCGCGCATCGGCCAGCTCCCGCAGAGCGGACTCCGCATCCGGCAGCTCGCCGTCGATCAATCGCCTCGCGGCGGCGACGATCGGGGCGTCGGCGCTGTCCGGTCCGGTCTCCGTGAGCTGGGTCAGTGTGTCCAGGTCGGAGCCGGTGACGCGGGCACCGAGAGCTGTCAGCGCCTGCCGGGCACGATCGTCGTCGATCTCGGCCAGGTCCTTGCGGAGGATCGCGAAGCCGGCCTTGGACTCCTTGACACGATCTTCGCGCTGCTTGCGCCGGACCTGGAGGCGGGCGTCCGCGGCGGCGAGCGGGGCCAGGCCGAGAATCGGGGCGAGAGCGTCATACAGCTCCGCCGGTTTTGCGGTGATCACTCGTTCCAGGTCGCGGGCGGAGAGGAACGGCCGGTAGAGACCGATCCGGTTCAGTAGCTCGTCAGGTTGGTGCGGGGCGGCGTCGTCCGGGTTGGTGGCGGTGCGATCCCAGTGGCGCTGGATGGTCACCGGATGGCGATCTCGGTGTCGCCGTCGTGATGCAGGTTGCGCCAGCCCTCGCGGAAGACGACCGGGCGCTGCGACCAGCGCATCGAGTCGTTGGTGAGGGCGAGCTCGGCGGCCTCGGCGAAGCTGGATTTGCCGGAGCCGTTGCGGCCGATGACGAGGGTGAGGCCGGGGCGCGGCTTGAGTTCGAGGGTGACGGCCGGTCCGACCCCGCGGAATCCGGCGACCCGGATCGATTCGAGGAAGACGTCAGGTGCGGTGCCGGACGCCGGGGTGGTGTCGTCCGGTGGCTTCGGGGCGGGTTCCCCGGCCAGCGTCGCGTCCAGCGCTTCGTCACTGTGAAAGGCGGCCAGGATGAGATCGGCTGTCGGTTGCTCGGCGACCCTGTCCGCCAGTTCACGGAACAAGGCCATCTCGTCGTTCATGACACCCTCCGATGTCGTTCCAGCGGCCGAGTCACTGCCGGCAGGCTTGCATGGCCCTAGAGGTCCGCGCAGCGCATCGGCGAGTTCGGGTTGTGTCTCTCCATGTTCGTGTAGAATGTTGGCAATGTCAACGAGTGAATTGTTGTTAACACGCGCCTAAGTGAAGAACTTCCGGAGCCTGCTGGTGAGAGCTGTCAGCCGCTCCTCCGCGCGGCCGTGCCGCCGTTTGATCCACTGTTTTCCCTCGGCAGCGATGCCCTCCATCACCTCCAGTGTTCGCGACAGGCCGGAGGCGTCGAGTGCCACCCGGGAGAACGCCCAGGCATCCTCGCCGCCAGCGACGTCCAGGCCGCCCGGATCGATCACCTTGACCTGCACCGGAGGGCCGTTGAAGAGCGTCAGCTCGAACGTCTGCCGCTGGCCCGGGGGTCCGGCGATACGCACCGACGCGACCGTGTCGAAGCGGTACGTGAGACGCTGGGTCGACTGTGAGGTCGCCTTCTCGAAATCCAGATCGACGTTCACCTGGCGTACTCCGTCGTCGGTCAGGAGAAAGAGCAGCATCTGGTAGCGCGAGTACCGCCACGGACCACGATGGATCCTGGCGCGTTTGGCGGACGGGCCGGGAGCCTCGATGAAGGCGTGGGCGATCACCTGACTCGCGGGCAGCCGGTAACGGCGCATCACCTCGTCGACGAGGATCCGGCGATCGCTTTCCAGCCAGCCTGCCATCTCGGCGTCGGACGGCCGGAGCGCGAGCTTCCCGGTCCATCGGGTGAACGCCTGCTCCCGGCGGCTCGATGCCGCGAGGTGTTCCACCGTGTCCGCTTGGACACGGCGGCGCTCAGCGGTGATCCGGAACCCGCCGGCAGTGGCCAGCCCGGCGGACACCAGTGCGAGGACCGTGCAGGCGGCACCCGCCAGCGGCGACATCCGTACCACCGCCGGCACGACCCCGATTGTCGCGACGGCGGCGACCGCCAGCCCGGAGATACAGCGGGCCTTCACCGGGGCCGGGGTGCGGAGCCGCTCGCGATAGGCCCATAGCTGCCCGTTCTCCCAGCCCCGTCGCACCTCGGAGACGAGATGCCTGATGAGCCAGGCGATCTGATCCCCGTTGATGCGCTGGTCACGATAGATCTCGACGAGTTCGTCGCGAAGTACCTGGCGGAGCCCGGCGGTCTGGCTCGTCCACACGTACCGCTCGGTGTCGTGGGGTACATAGCGGCCGAAGTAGTCGTCGAAGAGTCTGTCCACACGCCGGGCGAAGCCATCGGCAGCACCGGGACTCTCGCGTTGCGGGGTATGGAATTCGGCGTCCTTGTCTCGGACTCTGCGGATCCGGGAATACCACTCAGCCCCGTGCACCACAAAGACGGCGATGCTGAGGAGGAGGACCAGGTAGGCGAGGATGGGCATCACCGCGCCGTGCTTCCATAGCAGAAGGCCGGCCCAGCCGATGGCGCCGAGGAACGTGGCTGCCCCGGCGACCAGTTTCAGCCAGTCGCCGGGCACCACCGTCATGGGCCGGACCGGGCGGATCCGTGGAGGGGCCGGCTGTGGTTGGAAGAAGATCCACATCCGGTCGTTGCGATCGGCTGACATCTGTGTATCCCGGGCCAGATCGACTGCCAGTTGCCACATCCGGTCCTCCATCGGACCGTCTCGGAGAACCCCCAGGTGGTTGAGAATGAGATCCTGTTGCCGGGACGGCAGTTCCTCGATCTCCTTCACGACGAGGTCCGGCTCGCTGGAGACGGCGCCACCAACGAGATGGAGGACGCATCGCAGGCCTGAGGTCCACGGGGTTTCGGGGCCGAGATCGCGGATGCTGTCGCAGACAGCGGTGAGCTGATCCAGGTCCCCTCCGTCGAGATGGTGCAGCGTCCGGCCGCTGAGCAGGGCGACGAGCCGGAAGAATTGCACCTTCTCGTCGAGTGGCAGTCCCCGTGCCACAGCCTCCTCGATGAGCCGTCGTGCCTCCTCGGGTATCCGCGCGTCGAGGTATCGGGCGCCGATGTCGAACAACTCCTGCGGAGACGTCTCCGGCCGGATGACGTAGTCGCCGTCCACATGGAGTACACCGATCTGCTGGGCGACGTGGGCGTCGTCTTCCGCGATGTTGGTGAAGGAATAGCCGGTCATGACGGCTCCCTCCACAGGGGGATCTCTCCGCTGATGATCTGGCCGTACTGCGCACCGACCCGGGCGTTGTCCCGGGCGATGTTCGTGAAGCCGGTCGGTGCAGCCCTGTGTGGCCGTCCCTGTCTCACAGTCACGAGATCGTTCGCGAGTGCGGAACCGAAGGCGGCCGCGCTGGCCGCGGCGCGTGGCTGCCAGCTCTGCCCGTCGGCTGTCGCCTTGTTGCCGTCGGCCCGGTCGCTGATGCCACGGATCACGACGATCGGCAGAGCGCGGTTCAGGTGCGCCGCCTGTGCGACACCCGCCGACTCCATCTCGATGGCCAGGGCATCGTTGTAGTGCTGCCGCACCCACACGGCATGCTGCGAGATCCGCGAATCCTGCACGACCTCGCCTGCGGCGATGGGGCCGTAGTGGACTCTCGGGCGCGGCTCGTCGGACCAGCTCCCGGTCCGGATGAGGTGCTGCGCGATCTGAGCCGCCTCGTGTGCGGTCTCCCAGGCTTTCGGGCGAGCCTTCAACCCGTCGTCCTCGGCTGTCCCCCCGTGGTACGCGTAGACCTGTGACGCCACTACCACGTCGCCGAGTTCGACGCCCGGCCACAGCGAGCCGGCGACACCGATGAACAGGACGGCGGCGGGGCTGAACTCGGTGATCGCGCGTTCGGTGAGCACCGCGGCCGGATGATTGCCCTTTCCGACCAGTCCGAGTGCGACCTGGCATCCGTGCGGGCCGAATCGTCCGGTCTCGAATCGTGTGCCGGCGGCATGCCAATGCACGCTGGGATCGTCAAGACGGTCATAGACCGCCTGATATTCGACATTCAGTGCGGTGAGTACGACGACGAGGTCACTGTCCCTGCTCATTCCTCGGTTTCCATCCTGATCGGCGGTCGGCTCATGGGAGGCCACAGCTCATTGCGTGGTCCGGGTCGGAAGAGTCGAGCGGGGCGGCCGTTGTCCGGCTTTCTGATCGGGCCGGCCGGGACGATGAATCCGTCCACGCTCTGCACCTTGCGGTAGAAGTTGCGGGCGTCGAGGCGTACACCCCAGACGGCCTCGTAGACCTCCTGCAGCTCAGCGATCGTGAACATCGGTTCACAGAAGGCGGTGGCCAGGGCTGATCGCTCCAACTTGGTCCGGGCGCGTTCCACGCCGTCACCGACGATCCGCCGGTGATCGAAGGCCAGGCTGGTAGACGGGGCGAGTGCGATGTCGGTCGGAGTCCAGCGCGCGCCCGCCGCATCGGTTCCAGCGACGGGGTCCGGCAGTCGTGGGGCGATGGCCAGGTAGGCGACGGACAGAACCCGTCCGCGTGGATCACGGCCGGGCGTCCCGTAGATGCCGAGCTGCTCCAGGTGGAAGTGGCCGGCGGTCAGGCCGGTCTCCTCGGCGAGTTCCCGCTCGGCGGCTACCGGCAGATCCTCGTCCGCGTGACTGAGGAAGCCGCCGGGAAGCGCCCAGCCGCCCCGGAACGGCTCGACGCCACGCTCGATGAGCAACACGTGCAGCCGGGACTGCCGCAGGGTGAAGATGACCAAGTCAACCGCGACGAGCACGGTCGGCGGCATCCATGAATCGCCGTCCATGAATGGAAGGTAGCGTTACTGTCAATCTGACGGGAAGTCCGGCGGCGTGCCAAATCGAGCCGGTTCCGCGGGTGGCCCGGTCGACTCCAGTGGTGCCACTTGATGGAAGAGCAGGGTTCGATGGCGTAGGGGAGGGCCAGTAAATCTCGTCGACGGGCGGTAGAGGCCGACCTGGTCCAGCTGTTCGTTCGGCTGCGGGCTGCCGGCGTCCGGGCTGGTGGCGGTGCGGTCCCAGTGGCGCTGGATGGTCACCGGCGGGCGGTCGCCTGTTGACGGGATCGGACAGCAGGCGCGATATGTGGTCCCCGAGCCAGCGCACGGCGTAGTGCTTCAGCACCTGCTGGAACGCGTGGACGAGTATGCGGCCTCGATCGGTGACTACGCACTGGTGATCGCGGATGAGGTGGACGGGCAGGCCAGATATCGTGCCGACTTCTCCGGCTACCGGCGTTCCGGCACCGGCGGATACCGCGGACGCAAGCTCACCCGCATCGTCGACACACTTCATTTCGCTCCCAGCCATGCGAGCCGCCTGGTGCAGGCCGCCGACATGGTCGCCTTCCTTTACCGGCGGGTGTTCGCGCACTTGGAGAGCGACCATCGGGCCCGCAAGGCGAAAGCCGCCATGTGGCGGCGCCTTGAGCCGAGAGTGGAGCACGAGTTCTGCTGGCTCCCCACGCCGGACGGGCGGCGGGAGTTGTGGGGCCGGGATCTGAGGTAGATGCACAAAGGGCCCGCATCAGCGGGCCCCAAGGCGGTGCGGGCAGCCCGTGAGCCTTCCGCGTCCGCAACAGTATCAGGCTTCGTGACCCGGCTTCCACGCTTCCACCCGGTCGGGTGTCTGCCGACGGGCCCCCGACTCGATGACCCCGCGGGTTAGAGCTCGATCACCCGGCCGCTCTGCAGGAACTCCTGGACGACGAGGGTTGGACTCTTCAGATCCTTGAAGGGGCTCGTTTTGGCCAGGTCGGTGATCGTGCCGAGAAGGTCGGACACCTGGGCCGCCGCCGACCGCCATACCGCCACCGCCGGCCACCACTGAGCCACCGCCGAACCAAGCCAGCATCGCGTTCTGGGCGGCGACGCCGGACGGGGAGGAGATGGCCGTGCCGGTGCTCGCGGTCGCGAACGTGGAGACGCCCCAGAGGGCTGCGGCCTGTGCCGATACTCCGGCGCCGACCGCGCCGATCAACCCGCTGATTCCGGTGGTGACATTCGTGATGTCGGCGGTGTAGGTCGGTGCGTTCGGGACTTGGATGCGTCCTTCTTAGAGCGACCGGCAATAGGCGTCACTTGAGTCGGCGGGTGGTGGGCCGGGTGCCCCAGCGGTAGAGGATCCGTGCTCGTTGGATGAGTTGACGTACGGTGACGATCGCTGCTGCCAGGTACAGGTAGAAGTCGATGACCTGGGCGTTGCGGTCGGTGCAGCGGCGGATCCTGCCGAAGCCGTTCATCCACGAGT
>DATMVU010000665.1:0-6099 GCA_035562875.1 Actinoplanes sp.
GCAGCACATAACCCCGGCTCTCCGGCTCGGCCGCACCCATCCTCGCGTGCGCGCCGGGCCGGAAGTCGCCGGTCACGGCTCGCCGCTAGCTAGCATTGCTAGCCCAGATAGCACACCAGGCCCCTTGGCTGGTCGAAGGGCCACAGCACATCATTCCGGCCAGGAGTCCTTCCACGCTTGCTCACGTTCCTCCTTGGACATCTGCGGGAAGCCATCGCGCTCACCAGGCCCGCGCTCTGGGTCCCACGTGCTTTCAATCGCGATGACCTCACCGGGAGCGAACAGAACATCCACCATGTAGCGCGTGTTGTCGTTGACGTCGTAGCCGGTGTACGCCCGCACCCAGCCCCCAGACAACACGGCCACCTTGTATGCCCTGAGCTCCTTTAAAGGCTCGCGGGCCGTACGCGCCTTTTCATCGAACAATGGCGACCGCAGCTGATACATACGTTCGGCAGCGCGATCAGAAAGATGAAGAACACCGCCGCTCTCGGAAAACGGAAACATGCAACAAGTGTTACAGCACAGGCCGACAACGTGCCGCTGTACAGTTACGGCACACCACCCGTTCCCCGGCAGGGGGCGGGTTTTAACGTTTCAAAGCGGTTGTGCACTACTCCCCGGAAACGCCGCGAGCCGCAGACCTCGTCGTCCGGCGAGTAATCCTGCGGCTCACTTCCAAACCCACCGCGATGGGTCGGCTACAGTGCCCAAGCCTACGCTCACAGGTCGTCGAGGTGCTGACACGCTAGAGACGCGAAAACCGGGCGACCAAGCAAAACGTGCTGGCTCCCGGCCCCACTTCCCTGGCTCTTCACCAGGACAACCAAACTGTATGCGCCGACTGACGTCGACTGACCGAAACCGGTTAAAAAGTACGCAATACACCCAATCCGGTGTATTGTGGTCATCGCAGACCCCCCCACACCTGTGGATAAGGGGGTCTAGCTGTTTCTAGGGGCAAGTTCCTTTGGTTGCCGGCTCGGATCACGCTCAGCCAGGTAGTTTTCGTACCACCCCCAAGCGAACTCGTTCCGCGGATGACGGTCAACGGCCGCGTATGCGCTCCACGCCACCAAGTCGGCCATCTGCACAAGCTGCGACGTCTTCGAGTCGAGGTGGATCGCATCTTCGATGATGCGGCGTTCATCCAACTTCAATTGACGATGCGTGCTTCGGTAACTGCTGTCGCTGCCGTCCCCGTCCATGACAACTACGCCCAGCGAGTCGGTGGTGGCCAGTTCGTTCTCAAACCGCATGATCAGATCGCGGTAGAGCTCCCGTTTCGTGTCGGCAAGGCGCGCAGGGTCACCCCTGCGGTAGACGGCGCCGACGACGAGCCCTTCGGCACACCGCAGCGTGTCCAAACATTGCACCGCAACCTCCCGGCCGAAGTCTTTCCAGAACTCAGTTCCGTTGTGTATGTGCCGGTCAGGGATGTTTTTGGAGATACGGCCACGACCGTTCACGTAATCCGTGGTGTGTAGCTCTTGTTGGATGGCCACCCGGTACTCACGCCACAGCATTTTTCGGGAGTCCAGCCAGCACCGGAGCACGGATCCCCAGTGGTCTGGGCTGAATTCGACCCAGCCGTACACGACCATCCCGGATTGGGGGTGTCCGGAGTCGTCGATGTAGATCATGCGATTGAGGTGCCGCGGCATGCCTCAGATCGTTCACGACAAGAACCCAGGATTGCTCCGACACGCGGTCCGACTTTCGATTGCTAGTGTTGCTAGCATAGCTATCTGCACTATGCTAGCAACACTAGCAATCGTAGTTATCGCAGCTAGCTCGACTACGGAGGACACACACCATGCAGCCCAAACGGCACGCCCTGGCCAACCAAAAAGGCGGCGTCGGCAAGACCGCAACCACCCTCGGCCTGGCCAGCGCCATCAGCCACCGCGGCGGCCGCGCACTCATCGTCGACATGGACCCGCAGGCCAACGCCACCGAAGGCCTCGGCGTCTACACCGAAGACGGCCAGCTCACCACCGCCGACCTCATGGACCGCACCGAAGCCGGATCAGCCATCGACGCCGTCGTGGCCACCGACTGGGATGGCATCGACCTCATCCCGTCTCACCTGGACCTGTCCAACGCCGAATCCAGCGGCGCATCCGACCTGGTGTTCCGCCTCGATGTCGCGTTCGAGGGTCTGGACCTCTCGCCGTATGACGCGGTGCTGTTCGACTGCCCGCCCAGCCTGGGCAAGCTGCTATTCGCGGTCCTGCTGACCGTCGACACCGTGTACGCCATCACCGAGCCGACGAAAGACTCCGTCAAAGGCGTCACCCGCCTGGAAACCACCGTCCAGAAGGTCAAACTGCGGCCCAACCCGCGCCTGGAGCTGGCCAAGATCATCATTTCCCGCCGGCAGAACAAAGGCGAGCACATCGATCGCGAGCGCGAGCTGCGCGAAGCCTACGGCGACCTGGTCGCCCGCACCGTCATACCCGACCTCGGCGCCCGCCAAGACGCCCACAGCGCCGAAGTGCCCATGCACAAATTCAAAGGCGGCCGCGCCCTGAGCCTGCAAGTCGCCTACGACGACCTGCTCGACGAACTCGGCATCACCATCGGAGCCCACGCATGAGCACCGCACGCAAGCCGGCCATCACCCGCACCACCGGCCACCCCGCCGACGCCATCCCGGACCGGCCACCGGTTCTCACCGCCCCGGCCGCGCCACCCGAACCCGCGCCGAGCACCCCATTGCAACAGCCGGCGTCGCAGGCCGGGGGAGGGGTCGAGCGACTGACCGAGCAGCACAACGTCAGAATCCGGCCCTCCACCAAAAACCGCCTAGGTAAAGCCGTCGACAAACTCCGCTACGAAACCGGCGACCGCACCATCAGCATCGCCTCCATCACCGACCAAGCCCTTGACGCCTACCTCACCCAGCACGGCTGCTAGCTAGCCGTGCTATCACAAGCTAGCAAGATGCTCTCAGCTGGGGAAACAGTCATGGAGGAATCCAACATGTCAGACCGGCGCCGTACCGTAAGAGACGTGAACGCAGACACGCCGCAGGCAGCCACACCGCCGCAGCCGGGTTCTGCCGAGCACTGGGCCGCCTGGCTCGACCGCTACGGCGACGACTACGCCACACCCGACGAACGCCGTACCGCCTATCAAGACTTCCAAACCAACCTCGCCACTATGCAGACCGTCTTTTCGCAGCCCGACCGCATGCACACCGCCGGATATCTCGCCGCCCACGAACGCGTCTCCGCCGGAGACGCCGACAGCCCCGACGACGCCGAACTGTGGGTGCCGGCCAATCTCAGCGGCCCTGGGCGGGCGGATTGGCTCGAAGGATTCCGCTCACACTTCGAACCCTGAACGGCTGGGCACCGACGAACGGTGTTGCGTCACTCCGTGACCGCGACGCTCCCTGGCTCGTCAATGATTCGTGCGAGCGCCGCTCGTTGCTTTGGGCTGAGCATGTCAGTCGCGTGCCCGTCCACGACCATCGCCCACCAGGCCGTTTGATTGACTTGGCACTGGGCGCACGTGCGCGGCCCGAGTATGCCGAACGTGCCTATTCTCGGCGGGTAGTCCCACCCGGCCTCGAAGGCATCTTCCGGCGTCAGGATTTCCTCGAGGCCGCACACTTCGCAAATATGCCGCAACTGCACCCCAATGACGGTATCGGCGGGAGCGACGAGAATGCCAGCAGCCGCGGTTGATCCAACTCCTTTGCTAGCTGTGCTATCACGGCTAGCAAATTGGGTCTGATCAGGTATTTCATCGGATAGAGCTTCCTTCCTCGCCCGCAATTGTGGTGAACGTTGTGGTGGTGGCTGTCAAGGCCGATGCCGCTACGCGGTCGACCACGGTCGAGCTTTGACGGGCACCACCACAACGCACAAACGCGGCCAGTACGAGGAAGGGGCAGCTGCGAAGCAGTCCGCGAATAAACAGGCGTCGGCCACACCCCACAAGCCGTTTTAGACTGCCCAACGTGGGGGAACGTATCGCCGTTGACAGCGCGGGCCTGCTGTCCCATGCCGGCGTATGCGATCTCTCGGCATCGACGATCCCCGTCCCAGCACCCGCGGCCGCCGGCCACCTGACCCAGGCAACCACCGCAGCGGTCGCGCACGGTCACGCGCTGGTCAACGCGCTCGCAGCCCAGCTGACCGAGCGGGCCACCTCTACTGGTACGACGCTGCGCGCCGCGGCAGGGGAGTACATCAGCACCGACAGCGGCAACGCGCAGACAATCAGCACCACCATTCAGGTCTGATGCCCGTCTACGTCGGTGGTGCTCTGACCCGAGCGGACATAGAAGCTTGGGACACCACCCACCTAGAAACCGCAGCGACCCACTGGCGCTCGACGGCGGCGCACTGGGAAGGGCACTTCGAGACCATCCACACCGGCATGCTGCGACCCGGCGGCACCACCTGGGAAGGCACCGCCGCCGATGCTGCGGCCGAACGAAGCTGGGGCGACCTGGTGAAAGTCCGGGGCGCGGGCGATGCGCTATACGCGGCGGCCGGCCACGCCACCAATGGCGCCGGCGACATCGCATGGGCTAAACGTCAGGTGCTCGACGCAATCACCGAAGCCGAAGAAGCCGGATTCACTGTCGGACAAGACTTCTCAGTCACAGACAAGTCCTGGGGTGGGCTGATGCGCAGCACCGTGGCCAGGCAGCAGGAGGCCGTGGCCCATGCGCAGGCGATCCAGGCCGCGGTGACCCAGCTCGTAGCCGTCGACAAGGTCGTGGCCGAGCAGATCACTGCCGCACTCGCCCCGCTGGAGTCGCTGCAGTTCCCCGAGGACGGGCACAACGGGGACCCGACTGTGCAGATGACGGACTACGGGTTCAAAAAGGACACACCGACCGATCCGAAGGACCCGAACCCCAACTACCCGGGACGCACCGCAGACGGGAAGTTCGCACCCGGCAACAGCGGCGTGGACGGCGACCAAGCCGCGCAGGACTTCTTCAACCGCCGCCAGGAGATCACCAAGCTCCCCATCGAGCGGCAGAAAATCCGGATATCCGTCACCGACCCGAAGACCGGCACCGTGTACACCCGCTACTACGACGGGCTGGAACCGGTGCCAGGTCAGCCTGGCAAGTACACGGGCCTGGAGCACAAATACGGCTCCGGGCGCCTCACGCCACAGCAGGCCATCGTGGACGACCTCGTCAACGAAGGAGCCGACGCACGAGGCACCCTCGACGGCAAGCCAATCCAGGTCGTGAAGGCGCTGGAGTTCAACACGGCCGCGGTCGCGGCACCCGCACCGCCGGCGGAGGCCGCAGGACCCGCCGAGGCCCCGAGAGCGCCGCTCGCCGAAGCCGGCCCCGCACGTGCTCCACCGCTGGTGGAGGCACCAGAGGTGCCGAAACTCCCGCTCGCCGAAGCCGCTCCCGACCTGCTGCCGCACGGCTACGGCGGCTTCGGCCCCACCATCCCCACGCCCGTACCGCCGCCGCATAGCATCGGCCACCTGCCCGTCCTCGGTCGCGACGACCCGAACGCCCCCTGGGAGTACGAAGAGAAATGACCCGCAGCCGCCACACACATCTGCTGACCTTCGACGGCATCGACGTCATGTCGGTACCGCCGGGCACCGACGACTACCAGTTCTCAATGCCGCTGCACAACTTCGACGGGCAGCGGCCATGGTCGCTGTGCCTGGAGCCTCTCGCGCCTGGCGACTCGTACGCAGCCAGAGTCGAGCAAGGCCGTGGCTCCACCGAGTACCTACAGGCCGCCGGCCGAGCCGACGCCATGACGATCGAGCTCCGCAAGCCCGGCGGGCAGCAGTGGGGCGTCGAGTGGGTCCGCTACACGGTCGGCCACCCACACACGGCCCCGGCGCCGCTGGACGTCGAGATTCCCACGCCGCACGTCCCGCCGGCACCGATCCGGATCAGCGCCGCGGAGGTGTTCGACGCCGACGAGGCCACCGCGTTGTTCCTCGCGTACTACCGCACCGGCACCATCCCGGATGAGTACACGCTGCGGCCGGTGCAGGGATTCACCGCGGACGGCGAGGTGATCGACCTGCACGGCGTCACCGACACCGCCTGACAAAAGCGGTTTCAAGCGACCCCGCGTAACACCGCGT
>DATMVU010000666.1:0-7062 GCA_035562875.1 Actinoplanes sp.
CCTGATCTACGAACAGGACGGTGTCCCCGCCGGAGTGGTGATCTTCGACGGCACCACCTGGTCGTTCTACCTCGACGTCGAGGGGCTCGGACAGCGCCTCCTGCCCGCGTGGATGCGGCTGGAGAAGGAGGCCGTCGAGTACGCCTTCGGCACTCTCGGCCTGGACACCCTCGGCGGCGAGACGCTCGCCGACAACAAGCAGGTCCTCGCCCTGCACCGGCGGTTCGGGTTCCGCGAGACACGCAGATACGAACGGCTCGTCGACGGAGTGCCGAAGACGGTCGTCTGGACGGAGAGAAGCAAATGAGCAGCAAGAAGCCGTACATCGTCGCGGAGATGTCGGGCAACCACAACGGTTCGCTCGACCGGGCGCTGGCCCTGGTGGACGCCGCGGCCGAGGCCGGCGCCGACGCCATCAAGATCCAGACGTACACCGCGGACACCATGACCGTCGACGTCAAGCACCAGCGGTTCCAGATCTCCGCCGGGCACGACCTGTGGGGCGGCGACTACCTCTACCAGCTCTTCGAACGGGCGCACACCCCGTGGGAGTGGCACGCGCCGATCTTCGACCGGGCCCGGGAGCGGGGCATCACGCCGTTCTCCAGCCCGTTCGACCGGACCGCCGTCGAGCTGCTGGAGAAGCTGGACGCGCCGATGTACAAGATCGCGTCCTCGGAGATCACCGACCTTCCGCTGATCCGTCTGGCCGCCTCCACCGGCAAGCCGATCATCATCTCCACCGGCATGGCCACCCTGCACGAGATCACCGCCGCGGTCGAGGCCGCCAAGGGTGTCGGTGCCACCGACATCACCGTGCTGAGCTGCACCGCGTCGTACCCGGCACCGCCGGAGGAGACCAACCTGCGGCGCATCCCGGTGCTGGCCGAGGCGCTGCAACTGCCGATCGGGCTCAGCGACCACACGATGGGCATCGGGGTGCCGATCGCCGCGGTGGCGTACGGCGCGGTCCTGATCGAGAAGCACTTCACCCTGGACCGGGCTGACGGCGGGGTGGACTCGGCGTTCTCGCTCGACGAGGCCGAACTGAAACTGCTGGTCACCGAGTCGGAGCGGGCCTGGCAGGCGCTCGGCACCACGGCGATCGGGCCGACCGAGGCGGAGAAGGAGAGCCTGCGGTTCCGGCGGTCCCTCTACGTGGTGGCCGACGTGCGGGCCGGCGACCCGGTCACCCCGGAGAACGTGCGCTCGATCCGGCCGACCGGTGGCCTCGCACCGGACACGATCGGGACCGTGCTGGGGCGTACCTTCACCGCTGACGCGGTCAAGGGCACCCCGCTCACCTGGGACCTGATCTAGGAATCTCCACGAGAAAGGCGGCGGGCTCGATGCCCGCCGCCTTTCTTCCGGTTACTTCATTTACTTCTTGACCATCTTGTACGCCCGTCGCGCCAGCATCAGGCTCCGGCCACCCCAGGTCCGCCGATACAACTGCAGCTCCCAGTCCATCTTGCTGAGCGCGGTGTCCCGGGAGCGGATGATCTGCTCGTTCCACTCCATCATCGCCAACAGGTGGCTCGCCTGGTACCGCTGCCGCCACAGCGCCTCGACCAGCTCCCGGTACCCGGCCACGTCGACCGGGGCGGTACCCGGCTGCACCGCCAGCAGCGCGAGCCGGTACTCCCGCTGCTCGGACGGCGTCAGCCCGTATTCGGCGCTGTCCAGCGTCACCTGCAGGTCGACAGCGGTCCGCAGTTCCTCGTCGGCCAGGCTGCGGCCGGACATCCCGACCAGGATCGCGGCCAGGTCGGCGGCGCTCGCCGTGATCGGCCACGGGTGCGGCCGGGACCAGGTGATCAGCCGGACCGCGAACTGCCACAGCGCCCGGACCAGCGCCACCTGCACCGCCACCGGCTCGGCCGGCGCCCAGTTCGCGAACAGCACCTCGGGACCGTCAGCGGTGACCGCGATCGAGGACAGGTCGGCGAGCGCGGCCGGGCCGCTCAGGTCCTGCCCGGCGAGCCATGCCTCGTACCGGGCGATCTCCAGTCGCAGACCGCGCACGTCGGCGGCCGCGCAGAGCTCGAACAGCCGCTGCTCGAGCTGATATCCGGGGACCGGCCGGAGCACACCGGCCCGGCGCAGCCCGCGCACCTCGACCTCCCGGTACGGCACCAGCGTCCGCGGCCCGTCCGGTCCGATCGCGTGCACCCCGGACCGGTCACCGATCAGCACGTCGTCCCAGGCCCGGGTGTGTGCCTCGGTACCCGGCGCGTGCGCGACCACGAGCCAGCCGCCGGCCACGGTGTCCTCGGCCCCGGCCCGCAGAGCCCGGTCGACGAGCCGGCGTGGGTCGCTGAGCACCGGGCGGCCCCGGAACGCGGTGGTGTAGGCCTGCCCGAGGACGGTCTTCAGCCAGGGCCGCAGCGGCGACGTGACGTCACCGAGAGCGGCCCCGCCGATCAGCACCGCCGGTTCGGCGGGCTCCGGGAAGGCTGCCCAGGCGGCGTCCACCGACAGGCCGGAGGCGGTCAGCCGGGCGGTCAGCTGAGCCCGGGAGGCCGGGTCGTCAGCGGCTTCCGGCGGGTACCACGCGGCGTCGTCACGCTGCCGGGTACTCGGGTCGAGGCGGACGGTGTGGTGCGCGCCGAGCTGGTTGTCGTGCACCAGGACCAGCGCGCCGTCCGGACGGACCGCGCGGGCCAGCCGGTCCAGCAGTTCACCGGCCGGAAGCTGGTCGCCCTCGGCGGAGTTCAGGCGCCCGATGCCGTCGGCCGCGACCACCAGGTGGTAACCGGCGGTCAGGTCGGCCTTGCCGATCGCACCGGCCAGCACGGTGACCGCTGGGTGGTCCTGGGCGGCCTGTTCCGCGTCACCGAGGGAACGCAGCAGCCAGGTCACCGTGGCCCCGCCCGCGGTCAGCGCGGCCACCAGGTCGTCCGGGTGCGGCCCGGCGACGAGCACGGTCCGGCCCGGGCCGGCCAGCGGCAGCACCACGTGGCCCAGCAGCGCGGCAGCCGGACGCCCGGTGCGCTCGCTCCAGGCGAACATCTCACCGCCGGCCCGGACGAGGTTGGTCAACGGTGCGGCGGCGAGCGCCGCGGCCATGTCCGGACGGTCCGGCATCAGACGTACCCTTCCTTCGGCCAGCCCAGGAGCTTGCGCAGCTCGGCGGGACCGGCCAGTTCATCGGCACCCAGTTGGGCCCGGGCGAGCTGGTGGCAGGCGGCATAGTCGGTCTCTTTGCCGTAGACCTCCGGCCACTGACGGTGCAGACGGGGTTCCCCACCGAACGTCATGTCGGCGTTGTCGAGCACCATCGGGTCGCCGTAGACGGCTGCCTCCCGCCCGGCGAGCAGCCCGTACCAGATGGCGCTGCACAGCCGGTTGGAGACGACCCGCCGGTGTCTGCGCAGCTCGGCGAGCTGGTTCACCAGGAAGTCCCGGTTGTTCTCCCGCCACCAGAAGCCGCGGTACCCGTGGCAGATGACCCGGAAACCGGCCTTCTCGTAGAGGGCCCGCACCGGCCGCATCCGGTACTCGTTCCAGTACAGGCAGGCGGTGACCGGGCCGGTCTCGGTCTCCTTCACCTCGTCGATGAGGCGCTGGTGGTCGCCGAAGATCTGCTGCCCCTCCCAGCCGTGGAAGGGGTAGAAGATGGTGCCCTCGCCCGGTTCCTCGACGGCCGGCGCCATCTCGACCAGGTAGGAGAACGGCGCGCCGACCACCGTCACGTTGCGCCGGCCCTGTGACCAGGAACGGCGACGTGTCTCCTCGGACCAGACGAACAGCGGGCTGCCGGCGACGTACGGCGTACCGGGCGCGAGCCCGTCACCGATGTTCCACCCGTGTTGCAGGTATCCCCGGAGCCGCGGCGGGTGCATCGGATCCGGGATCTTGCAGTATCGGGCCAGAATGTGCGCATGCCCGTAGTGGTGATTCGCGTGGTGCATTCTTAGTTCCGCTCCGTCCGCGTGCGGAGCCGCACGTTATCAGCAGTTCCTGCATAAATTCTGCCCGTTTTGTAGCTCATATATCGCTTTTGTCGCCCAACGCTGCCGGTTGACAATCGCGAAGTCACCGGCCTGACGGCAAAAATTCAGATCGGTGACTCCATCGGGGCCGCTCACACACTCTTCAAGATCCTGATCTAAAGTGGACTCAGGACTGCTCCCCAGCATGGAGCACCCGGAACCGGCCGGGGCGGACGCCGCCACGTCCCCCCGGCCGCCTGGGCTACCGTGCTGGTTGTGGATCGCACCGCACTGACCGTCGTGTCCGCCGGTGGTGTTCTCGGCGCGCTGGCCCGCTGGTCCCTCTCCGTCACCTGGCCCGGCACGGTCTGGACGACCTGGGCGATAAACGTGTCCGGCTGTTTCCTGATCGGGGTGCTGTACACCCGGGTCGACCGCCGGCTCCCCCGGCTGTTCCTCGGCACCGGCTTCCTCGGCGGCTACACCACGTTCTCCACGGCGATCGTCGAGGTGTCCGTGGCCGGGCTGGTCTACCTGGCCGCCACCCTCACCGGATGCCTGCTCGCGGTGCTGGCCGGCAGTCTGCTGGCCCGCCGATGACCGCCCCGCTGGTGGCCTTGGGCGCCGCCGTCGGAGCGCCGCTGCGCTACCTGGTCGGCCAGTGGGTGAAAGACCACTGGGGCACCCTGACGGTCAACGTGGCCGGATCGTTCGTCCTCGGGCTGGTGCTCGGCCTGCCGCTCTCCCCCGGCCTGGTCGCGATGCTCGGCACCGGGTTCTGCGGGGCGCTCACCACGTACTCCACGTTCAGCTGGGAGATCCTCGGCCTGTCCCGGCGCGGTGAGATCGCTTCCGCCGCCGGTTACGCGCTGCTCAGCATCACCGCGGGACTGGGCGCCGCCGTGATCGGCGGCGCCCTCGCTCACACGCTGATCAGCTGACGTTCCCCGGCCCGGTCCGGGGCCGGCAACTCGTGGGCGACCTCGGGCAGCCAGCCCAGCCAGCCCGGCAGCCACCAGTTGGCCCGGCCGAGCAGGGCCATCACCGCGGGCAGCAGCACCGCCCGGATGATCGTGGCGTCCAGCAGCACCGCCGCGGCCAGACCGACACCCAGCTCCTTGGTGGCGGTCAGCGGCAGCGTGGCGAAGAGCGCGAAGACCGCGACCATCACCACGGCGGCACTGGTGATCACGCCGGCGGTCCGGCCGATGCCCTCCCGGACCGCCTCCCGGGTCGACAGCCCCCGGTCGTAGCCCTCGCGGATCCGGCTCACCACGAAGACGTGGTAGTCCATCGACAGACCGAACAGGATCACGAAGAGGAACATCGGGATCCAGTTGGTGATGCCGCCGCCCGAGACGAAGTCGAGCTGCTTCTCGAGGTGACCGTCCTGGAAGACGAAGACCAGCATGCCGTACGCGGCGGCGACCGACAGCAGGTTCAGCAGCAGGCCGGTGATCGCGACGACGACCGAGCGGAACGAGACGAGCAGCAGCAGGAACGCCAGCCCGAGGACGAACCCGAACACCATCGGCATGGTCCGGTCCAGCTGCTCGTTGTAGTCCACCCCGCTCGCTGTCGAGCCGGTCACCAGCGCCCCGTCACCGAACGTGTCCGGGAGGACCCGGTCCCGCAGCACGGCCAGAGCGGCGACCGCGGCGTCGTCACTCTCCTTACCGGCCAGGCCCACCGACACCACAGCGACGGTCCCGGCCGGGTTGATCTCGACACCGACCGGCTCGACGAGCGTGCCGCCACTGGCCTTGACCGCGACCGTGAAGCGCGCCAGCGACTCGTCGAAGCCGGCACCCTCGACGTCACCTCGCACCACCACCTGCGCCGGGGTGGTCTTGCTCGGGAAGGCCTCGCCGATGGCGAGGAAGGCGACGACGATCGGGGCGTCCGCGGAGACGTCCTGAATGCCCTGCCCCTTGGTCTTCAGATGCAGGGCCGGGGAGGCGATGGCGGCCAGCGCGGCGATGGCGACGATCGCGGAGATCAACGGCTTGGCGAGTACGACGTTCAGCAGCCCGTTCCAGATCCGGCCCTGTCCGCCCTTGCGGTACAGCCCCGGGATCTTGACGGCGTCGACCCGGTCGCCCAGTGCCGAGAGCAGCGCCGGCAGCGCGGTCAGCGAACCGAGTACCGCAGTGGCCACCACCAGGATCGTTCCGGTGGCGAAGCTGACGAAGGTGACGTCCCGGGTGAAGAACATGCCGGCCATCGCCACGATCACGGTCAGCCCGGAGACCCAGATCGATCGGCCGGAGGTCTGCGCGGCGATCATCAGCGCCCGGTGCGGATCGGCGCCGGCCCGTCGTTCGTCCCGCTCCCGCCGGATGTAGAACAGGCAGTAGTCGACACCGACAGCAAGCCCGATCAGCAGCATCACGTGCGTGGTCTCGTCGACCGCCGGCGCCCACCGGCTGGCCAGCGCCATCAAGCCGATCGCGGCGACCACCGACATGATCGCCAGGGCGACCGGGAGCAGCGACGCCACCAGCGCACCGAACGCCACCAGCAGGATGCCCAGCGTCACCGGGATGGAGAGCAGCCCCAGCCGGGTCAACCCGTCGCCCAGTTCACTGCTGATCAGCTTGTCGGCGCTGGCGTCACCGGCCTGCGCGATGTAAAGATCGGGATGGGCGGCCTGCAGCTTCGCCACCGCATCCAGTGACGGGCCGACCCGCTCGCCGGCGGTCTCCCGGTCACCGGCGATGCTGAACGAGATCAGGGTGGACCGGCCGTCCGGCGCCTCGATCGGGTCCTGCACGTCGATGACGTCCGGGATCGTTCCGAGCACCCGGGTGGTCTCCTCCGCAGCGGCCACCCGATCCGAGCCGGACCGGTTCTGGATCAGCACCATCTCGCCCAGCGGCTGCTCCGGGAACCCGGCCGCCGCCACGATCCGGTCGGCCGCACCCGAGTCGCCGTGACCGGTCTGTGCGTGGTCGGCCTCACGGGTGCCGAGCTGACCGCTGAGCACCACGGTGGCGGCGACGAACCCGACCCACCCGAGGATCGCGAGCGCCCGATGGCGGGCGCTCCAGATCGCGACACGAGCCGCGATCCCCTTGACGTTTTCCCTGTTCTCCATGGGGAAAGACGCTATTTATCCGGCGACTCG